>JAGXGT010000137.1 GCA_024636595.1 Sphingomonadales bacterium
CAATACCCAGTCGTCGAGCTATATTACGCTCGACTTTCTTGCCGAGATGACCCGCAATGATCAGGATTTTGTTGTTGTCGACGCCAAGACCGGCGAAGATATTACGCACAATGTGCTGACCCAGATCATCGTCGATGAAGAGAGCAGCGGCAAGCAGATGTTGCCGGTCAAATTCCTGCGCCAGTTGATTTCGATGTATGGGAACAGCATGCAGTCGTTGATGCCGTCCTATCTCGAAGCATCAATGGATAATTTCCGCAAAAACCAGAAGCAGTTTCAGGAAGCGGTTGAGGGTGCGCTCAACAAAAATCCATTGGGCCAGATGGCAGTCAAGAATCAGAAGCAGTTTCAGGAAGCCGTCGAAAACGCCTTGAAGGCAAGCCCGCTTGCTGGCGTCTTTGAAAAGGCATTGAGTCTTGGCCACAATGGTAGCGCGGATAACGACGATTCATCGCAAGACACGGCATCCGAAAAAGATGCAGAGATCATGGCACTTAAAAAACAGCTGGCTGATATCCAGTCCAAAATAGACAAGCTCGATAGCTGATTACCGGAACATAATAATCCGCAGGAAAACCAAGTGAAGAAAAATGCCCTTTCCATTACCCGCGAAGATGATTTCGCGGTATGGTACCAACAAGTAATTTCCGAAGCCGACCTTGCCGAAGAATCCGGGGTGCGTGGCTGCATGATCATGCGGCCCTGGGGCTATGGCATCTGGGAACGGGTGCAATATCTGATGGACCAGCGGATCAAGGCGACCGGCCATGAGAACTGCTATTTTCCGCTGTTCATTCCGCTCAGCTATTTCGCGAAAGAAGCCGAACATGTGGATGGCTTTGCCAAGGAAATGGCGGTCGTCACGCATCACCGGTTGATGAAAAGCGACGATGGCGGCCTGATCGTCGATCCCGATGCCAAACTGGAAGAGCCGCTGGTGGTCAGGCCCACGTCCGAAATGGTCATTGGCACCGCCTTCGCCCGCTGGGTGCAAAGCTGGCGTGATCTGCCGGTGATGATCAACCAGTGGGCTAATGTCGTCCGCTGGGAAATGCGCACCAGAATGTTCCTACGCACCAGCGAATTTCTGTGGCAGGAAGGGCATACCGCTCATGCTTCCAAAGCCGAAGCGATGGAAGAAACACTCAACATTCTGGAAATGTACCGCGAGTTTTCGGAAAACGTGCTGGCGATGCCGGTCGTCGCTGGCGAGAAGCCTGAGAATGAACGCTTCCCCGGTGCGGATGCGACCTATTCGATCGAAGCTATGATGCAGGACGGCAAGGCTCTGCAGGCGGGAACCAGTCACTTTCTGGGCCAGACCTTCAGCAAGGCGCAGAATATCCGCTTTCAGGACAAGGATGGCGAATTCCAGTTGGCCTATACCACCAGCTGGGGCACCTCGACCCGGATGATCGGCGGCGTCATCATGACACACGGCGATGATGACGGCATGCGGGTGCCACCGCTGATTGCACCCTATCAGGTGGTGATCGTGCCGATGCTGCGCGACAAACCGGAAGATGAAGATGTGCTGGATTATTGCAAGAAACTGGCAAAGGAAATTGCCGGGTTGAGAGCCTTTGACGAGCCAGTTCGGGTAAAGCTCGATATCTCCGGTGCCAAAACCCAGGGCAAACGCTGGTCATGGATCAAGAAAGGCGCACCGATCATTCTTGAAATCGGTCCGCGCGACATGGCCGAGGACAAGGTGGCGATGATCCGCCGGGACGCGCTCTATCAGGACAGCGGAAAACTGGACACGAAATTTCTGGCCAAGGCCGATTTCATTCCGAAAATTCCGGCTTTGCTGACAGAAATTCAGTCGACATTGCATGATGAAGCGAAGCAGCGCCTGGATAGCAATATCACGCGCGGTATCGAGCACTGGTCGGACGTCGAGCGTTTCTATAAAGAGAATAAAAAATATCCGGGATGGCTGGAAGTGCAATGGTGCAAGGCCACCGGCGATGAACTGGAAGCGATCGAAGAGCGGCTGAAAAAGCTGAAGCTGACCATTCGCAATGTACCGGTCGATGCGGCTGCTGCGGATGGGTCTTGTATCTTCACAGGCAAGCCTGCGGTCGAGCGGATAATCATAGGTAAAGCGTATTAATGGCAGCTCCCAAAAAATCTCACAAACCGAAACAGGTTCCCACTCGCCAGCAGATACTGGATTTTATCGAGCGATCGGAGCGGCCTGCGGGAAAGCGCGAGATATCAAAAGCCTTCGGATTGCGGGGGTCGGACAAGATTGCGCTCAAAGCGTTGCTCAAGGACATGACCAAAGAAGGGCTGCTCGCCGGAGAACCGGGACGGGCCTTGCATAAGGTGGGCGGCGTTCCAAAAGTTACCGTACTCAAAATCGTCGAGATTGACGGCAATGAAGCGATTGGCATTCCTGAAAAATGGGAAGACGAAGGCGCTCCCGCGCCAAAAATCAGGATCAAGGAAAAAGGCCGTCGCGCCGCGCTGGCGATCGGCGACCGCATTTTGGCCCGCACCGAAGAACGCGGGCAGGGGCATATTGCCTTTCTGATGAAGAAACTGGCCCAGAGCAACGAAATGCTGCTCGGGATCGTCGAGAAAGACGAGCGCGACCGCTATTGGTTGAAGCCGGTCGATCGCAAGATTCGCCGCAGCACAGCGATTATAGAATTGGGCGAAGCAAAGCCGGGCAATCTGGTCTTGGCCGAACCGCTCAAGCGCGGCTCCGAGGTCAAGGCACGGGTCAAGGAAATATTGGGCGATCCGTTCGCCGCCAAATCGTTCAGCCTGATCGCCATCCACAAATTTGAAATCCCGCTGCATTTTCCCGATGCGGTGACGCAGGAAGCCGAACAGGCAGCCAAGCTTGAAATTTCGCAAGAGCAGCGTGAAGATTTGCGCCATCTGCCGATCGTCGCCATTGATCCCGCCGACGCCCGCGACCATGATGATGCGATCTGGGCCGCGCCGGATGACAGTCCGGACAACAAGGGCGGCTTCAAGGCGCTGATCGCGATCGCCGATGTCTCCTTCTACGTCCGTTCGGGCAGCAAGCTCGACCGCGAAGCCTATAAACGCGGCAACAGCGTCTATTTCCCAGACCGGGTCGTGCCGATGCTGCCGGAAGCCTTGTCGACCGATGTCTGTTCGCTGAAGCAGGGCGTCGACCGGGCGTCGCTGGTCTGTCATGTCACGATCAATGCCAAGGGGCAGGTGACCGGTTCGCGCTTTACCCGGGCGATCGTCAAGCTGGCCGGCAATATCGCCTATGAAGATGCGCAGGCGGCGATGGACGGGAAACTCGACCATCCGCTGAAAAAGAAGGCGCTGGAGCCCCTGTGGGCTTGCTGGAAACTGCTCGCCAAGGCGCGCGACGAGCGCGAACCGCTCAATCTCGACCTGCCCGAAAAGCGGGTGGTGCTCGACGATCAGGGGAAGATTGTTGAGATTGCAATTCGCGAACGCCTCGACGCACATCGTGTGGTCGAGGATTATATGATCGTCGCCAATGTGGCGGCGGCGAAGATGCTGGAATCGAAAAAGTCGCCGGTGATTTATCGGGTCCACGAAACGCCGTCACGGGAGAAACTGATCGCGCTCAAGGACTATCTCAAGACGTTCGACATGAGCTTTGCCATGGGCCAGGTGATTAAGCCGTCGGTATTCAACAACCTCATTGAACAAGTGGATGATGAATTGCTGCTGCCGCTGGTGATGGAACAGATATTGCGCAGCCAGACCCAGGCCTATTACGGCCACACCAATATGGGCCATTTCGGTCTGTCGCTGGGCAGCTACGCCCATTTCACCAGCCCGATCCGGCGCTATGCCGATCTGATCGTGCACCGCGCTCTGGTGACCGCGTGCAAGCTGGAACAGCCAGCGCCTAAAAATAGCGATATCCCGGAATATTCGGGCCTGAACAAGGAAGAAGCCGGACGGCTCGAACTGATCTCGGAAAAAATCTCCAAGCTCGAGCGGCGCGCGATGAAAGCGGAGTGGGAAACCATCGACCGCTATATCTCGGCCCATCTGGCGAACCGGGTCGGCGAAGTCGTCAAATGCCGGATCACCGGTGTCCAGAATTTCGGCTTTTTCGCCACGGTCGAGGAACTGGGCGGCGATGGTCTGGTGCCGGTGCGCACTTTGGGCTCCGAACGGTTCGATTATGACGAGTCAAAGCAACAGCTGACCGGCATGGACAGTGGCACCACCTATAATATCGGCCAGAAGATCGAGCTGCGTCTGGTCGAGGCCAATGCCGCGACCGGCAGCCTGTTGTTCGAACTGGCCGAAGGCGCCAACCATATGCCGTCTCGTCCGGCTCCCCACCGGGCCGGCAAGGGCAAGCCACACCGCAAGGGCAAGCAAGGAAAACCGGCCAATGTGCGGGGGCATATGGGGAAATCCAGACGCAAATAACTTCTGGTTGTAAAAAGGCAACCCTTCCGTTTGAACTGGGTATATCTGGTCACCAGAAAAGAATTCCTCCCATGTCCCGACTCCTCCCCGGCAAGCCTGTACCCGATTTTACCGTGCCAATGACCGACGGCGGCAAATTTCAGTTAAGCCAGCGCTTGGGCGAGAATTTTACCTTGCTGCTGTTTTACCGCGGTGTGCATTGCCCGATCTGCAAGATGCAGCTGCGCGACCTGCAGCGGCATCTGGCAGATTTCGCCAAGCGCGGTATCACCGTGGTCGCGATCAGCATGGATAATAAGCAGCGCGCCGAGAAATCGGCGGAAGAATGGCGGGTTGATGACCTGATGATCGGCTATGGCCTGAGCGAAAATCTCGCCCGCGATTTGGGTCTCTATATATCATCCGCCCGCCCGGGCAGCGATGAACCATCGGTATTTTCCGAACCGGCGCTGCTGCTCGTCAAGCCCGACCAGACGCTCTATTTCGCCAGCATCCAGAGCATGCCGTTCACCCGGCCCCCGCTCGACCAGTTGCTCCACGGTATCGACCATGCCATCGAGTCCGGATATCCGGCGCGCGGATCGCTGACCGCCAAGGCTTCAGCTTAACCGGTCAATTTCTTCTTTGCTCAGTGACCCTGGCACCACCATCACCGGGCAGGGCAGAGACCCAGCTTCGGTCGCGGCAAAATGGCTGACCAGCGGCCCCGGCACCCCGGTCGCCGCTGCTCCGAGCACGAGAGCGGCCAGACCATCGACCTCATCCATCATTGCCCGCACGACCTTCGGTCCTGTGCCCTGCTTTACCGTGATAGAGGGGCGGATTCCGGTTTCTTCAAACAGGCTGCCGGCGGCTCCGGACACCAGCGCCTCAGCGCGATTTTTTGCTTCTTCGGCCAGCGTTGCCTGCACGCCGCCCCACGCGACAAAGTCCTCGCTCTCGACCAGCGCCAATATGTGTAGCGCACTATTCGTCTTCATCGCCCGGCGCGAAGCAAAGCGTAGCGCCAGACTCGCCTCGTCGGTCTCGTCGATCACCACAAGATATGTACGCATGAACCCTCCTCGCCCTGTCAGAAACACCTGTTGCGATAAAAATGCCGACAAGGCAAGCCAGCGCCCTTGACGCCATCGGCGCAATGTTGGACAGCTTTACGCGAAAACAGGACTTATTTAGGAAAGATCATCGGCCATGCCCATCAATCTCCAAATGCCTGCGCTCTCCCCGACGATGGAAGAAGGAACGCTTGCGAAATGGCTGGTCAAGGAAGGCGACAGCGTGTCTTCCGGCGATTTGCTGGCCGAGATTGAGACCGACAAGGCGACGATGGAATTCGAGGCGATCGACGAAGGCGTGATTGCCAAGATCGTGGTCGCCGAAGGCACCGACAATGTGAAAGTCGGGGCAGTCATCGCGATCATCGCTGAAGAAGGCGAAGATGCGGACGATATTGAAGCGCCTGCTGCGCCGAAAGCGAAAAAGGCTGCGGAGCCTGAGGCCAAGTCAGAAAAAGCAGAAGCAAAGGCTGGAAAATCAGAGGCCAAGACAGAAGAGCCTGATGCAAAGGCAGAAAAGTCTGAGCCCAAAGAAGAAACCGCTTCTGCATCCCCAACCTCTCCGCCCAAGGATTCATCGTCATCCCGCGAGGAACGCCTGAAGGTCAGTCCGCTGGCGCGGCGACTGGCGGAACAGAAAGGCGTCGATCTGACGGCTTTATCGGGTTCCGGTCCAAACGGTCGTATTATCAAGGCGGATATTGACGCAGCGGAAGGCGGCACAGCGCCGGCCAAGAGCGAAGACTCTGCCCCCGCACCAAGTGCAACTCCG
Source organism: Sphingomonadales bacterium (assembly GCA_024636595.1). Classification (GTDB taxonomy): domain Bacteria; phylum Pseudomonadota; class Alphaproteobacteria; order Sphingomonadales; family Sphingomonadaceae; genus Parasphingorhabdus. The sequence goes on from JAGXGT010000137.1 coordinate 6,238, forward strand.
GCACCAAGCCCGGCACCGAAATCCGACGATTTCGATATTCCGCACACCGCCGAAAAACTGTCCGGGATGCGCAAGACCATTGCTCGCCGCCTGACCGAGGCCAAGCAGACCATCCCGCATTACCGGGTGAGCATTGATGTCAATATTGACAAGCTGCTGAAACTGCGCGGCGAGCTCAATGCTTCACTGGAAGCGCGCGGCATCAAATTGTCGGTCAATGATCTGCTGATCAAGGCGCAGGCGGTGGCGCTGATGCAGGCACCGGACGCCAATGTCAGTTACACCGAAGAAAATATGATCCGCTACCAGCGCGCCGATATCGCGGTCGCGGTGAGTATCCCCGGCGGCCTGATCACGCCCATTATCACGAGCGCCGATACCAAATCACTCAGCGCCATCGCCACCGAGATGAAAGACCTTGCCGAACGCGCCAAGGCCGGCAAGCTGAAGATGCACGAATATCAGGGCGGCACCGCCAGCCTCTCCAATATGGGCATGTTCGGTGTCACTACC
>JAGXGT010000138.1 GCA_024636595.1 Sphingomonadales bacterium
GTGCGAGCTCCCTCATCGCGGTCGATATAGTTCAAGTACACCGTACCGTCCGAAAATGGCTTGAGCCGCTCGAACCATGCCTGTGAAGCCGCCACTGTTGCGTCATCATCTGCCCGGTCGACCCAGCCTGCCGACAGGCCTAGGTTGTAACGTGCGGTGCGGTTAGAAAAAGCGGTTTCCTGATTTCCTACTCTGCCAACGGCGCCGCCGAGCGTCTCCATGAACACCAATGTATATTCACCCGGAAGAGTGCGGATTCCATCTGCCATGATGTCCACGAGATCATCATTTAGATCGTCGACAAAAATAGATTTCCAGTAGTAGCGACCGCCCTTGGGCGATGCTCCGGCGAAGGTCTTCTGGAACTCTAAATATGGCATGCTATCGACAAAGCCGAAGATCATGTCGTCCAGCCCCAGCAAGGGCTGCAACTCCTTTTTTGCCAAAGCATGTTCCCCGACGTGACATGCGACAATGGCGACAGACGGCTTGCCGTGCCATTCTGCCGGAAAAGGATCGACGGGCGGCACTTTCATGAACGCTGGCACCAATGTCACATCGTCCGACGCGTCGTGCATGAAGTCGCGAACATAACGCATGACTTCCCGTGCCTTTTCCAGCGGATAATAGGCGTGGGCAACAACAATCTCCGGGCCGACGGGATGGACACGAAAGTCGAAGCGGGTGACGATACCGAATTGGCCGCCACCGCCGCGCAGGGCCCAGAAGAGGTCGGGATGTGAGGTTTCGTTGACTTCGACCAGATTGCCATCGGCCAGCACCACTTGTGCACCGAGCAGATTATCGATGGTCAGACCCAGCTTGCGGGACAGGAATCCGATCCCGCCGCCCAGCGTCAAGCCGCCCACGCCTGTTTCCGGCTCAATCCCGGCGGTCACGGCAAGGCCATAGGCTTGTGTTGCGGAATCGAGGTCGCCAAGCAAGGCGCCACCATCGACGCGAGCGATCAGTGCTTCGGGATCAACTTCGATTTTATTAAGAGCGGCGAGGTCAATCACCATGCCGTTTTCCGGCAAGGATGCACCGGACACCGAGTGCCCGCCACATCTGGCAACAGCCTTCATGCCTGTTCTGGCTGCATGGCGCACCGCAGCGACGACATCCTCGACACTGCTACATCTTGCGATCAACGCAGGCTTCCGATCGATCATGTGATTCCAGCCGAAGCGGGCACTATCGAATTCGGAATGTGCAGAGTCGATAACTTCTCCAGCAAAGTCGGAAATATTCATGCCCACTCCCTTTTTTCAGGACCGCTTACAACATTACACAAAGGACTATCGAGTCAAGTGAGAATAGAGGTGCCGAAACTATCGAGCAAACCGCTCTGTGCGAAATCCTGGTTGTTCATTTTAAAATCCCGGCGGCAACCACTGCATCGGTCGATGACGTCTTCACAATCAAAACGAGCCATTTCACAATGATGCCGTGGAACGGCAGTTTTTGGGTCCTTTGCATTTTGGCCTGGTCGACAGGGGTTGGGCGCGTTGCTGCCGCTAACCTTTCCTGATCGGAATGTCTGATAAGCCACGCTCGCTTTCCAAAAGCGGCCCTTCCGGAAACCACCCATTTTCAGCCTTTCAGTGCGCTCCAGCAAGGTGCCGATAGCGGCCGACCCTTGGGCAACGATAATAAAAATCGCGAGAAATTAGGCGTAAATTGCTGGTATCGAAACATCTTCTCGGGAGTCTGGCGACTATAACGCAATAAACGGCACCATCGCACCAACATCGGCCGCATCCGCCTCGGCAGGCCGATAAAGCACCGCATTGGACGCGGCTAGCACCGAAAGCTTGGCGCTGTCCTGGCTGTTAAACGGCGTAATCTCGTGCTGATCGACCTTCGCCCGCAGAAACTGCGCGCGGGGGCCGTTGGCGGGGAGGGCTTCGCTGGTCGGGGCGCTTTGATAGTCGGGCAGATAGCTGGCAGCTCCGGCCATGTAGCGAACCAGCGGTAGCAGAAACAGGGTCGCCGAGACAAAGGCGGAGGCCGGGTTGCCGGGGAGCGCCAGGATGACCGTCGATCCGAGTTTCCCCGCCATCACCGGCTTGCCCGGTTTCATCGCGATCTTGTAGAAGTCGATCTCCGCGCCAAGCTTGCGAAACGCCGGCCCGACCAGATCATGATCGCCGACCGATGCGCCGCCAATGGTGACGATGATATCGCAGTCCTGTGCGCTGTCCAGCGCCGCGCAGAGCACGTCCATATCGTCCTTTATCCGGCTCAGACTGCGGGTTTCGGCGGTCAGGCCGGACAGCATGGCGGACAGCATCACATCATTGCTGGCGGGTATCTGGTGGGGCAGGGTGTCGCTGCCCGGCGCGACCAGTTCGTCGCCGGTCGAGACTACCGCTACGCGGGGCTGCTGGCCGACCGAAAGCTCGCCATAGCCGGCGATCACAGCTTCGCCCAAGGCTGCCGCATTGAGCAGGCTGCCGGCGGGCAAGCCAATGCTGCCTTGCGCGAAATCACCGCCCTGACGGCGGACATGGCGGCCTTTTTCGGGCGAAGGCTCGGCGGTCAGGCGGACGGTGTTGCCGTCGGCTTCGACATTTTCCTGCATGACCACGGTATCGGCGCCGTCGGGCAGCAAGGCTCCGGTGAAAATGCGGGCGGTTTCTCCGGATTGCAGCGCGCGGCAGGGCGGGCTGCCAGCTGGGCATTCGCCGACCAATGTCCACGGGCCGTCCCGATCGGCAAAGCGGATCGCATAGCCGTCCATAGCCGACATATCGGCAGCCGGTTGCTCGCGCTTTGCGATCAGGTCTCCGGCGATATAGCGGCCGAGCGCTTCGTGAACAGAAAGCGTTTCGGTGGGCAGGCGGGAAGCCAGCGCGATCAGTCGCTGCTGGGCTTGCTCGAGGGGCAGCAGCGCGCTCATCCCGCGACCCAGTCTCCCGATTTGCCGCCGCTTTTGGAGAGCAGCTTGAGTTCGCTGATCACCATATCCTTCTGCATCGCCTTCGCCATATCATAGATTGTGAGGAGTGCGACAGAACAGGCGGTCAACGCTTCCATTTCGACACCGGTCTTGCCGGTCAGTCGCGCCAGCGACGAGACTTTGATACCGTCGTCGAGAAAGCTGAAATCAACCGCCACCTTGGTCAGCGCCAGCGGATGGCACAGGGGGATCAGATCGCTGGTTTTCTTTGCCGCCATGATCCCGGCAATGCGCGCTGTCGCCAGCACATCGCCTTTTTTCATGCTATTGACTTTTATGGCTTCCAATACTTCCGATTTCATCGTGATCCGGCCCTCGGCATGGGCCTCGCGAACCGTGTCGGCCTTGCCGCCCACATCGACCATATGGGCCGCGCCATCGCCGTCGATATGGGTCAGTTCGCTCATAATGTTCCTGTCAGCAGTTCGCGGGTTGCGGCCTCGACATTATCCTGTCGCATGAGAGATTCACCTACCAAAAAGGCGCGGGCACCGGATTTGGAGAGGCGCTGGCAATCTTCATGGGTGAAAATCCCGCTTTCCGAGATCATAATCCGGTCTGCAGGCACCAGCTTGGCCAGCCGCTCGGTCTGCTCGAGGCTGGTCTCGAAGGTCTTGAGATTGCGGTTGTTGATGCCGAGCAGCGGCGATTGCAATTTCAGCGCCCGTTCCAGCTCCGCTTCATCATGCACCTCGATCAGTGCATCCATGCCGAGTGCCAGGGCTTCCGCCTCGATCTCCGCCGCCAGAGCGTCATCCAGCACCGCCATGATGAGCAATATCGCATCCGCGCCGAGCGCCCGCGATTCGGCGACTTGCCAGGGGTCGACCATGAAATCCTTGCGCAGGCAGGGCAGATCCACTGCGGCGCGGGCGGCCACGAGATATTCGTCGGCACCCTGAAAATAGGGCTGGTCAGTCAGAACCGACAGGCATGCGGCACCGCCAGCCTCATAGGCACGGGCATGGGCAGGGGGATCAAAATCCTCGCGGATCAGGCCCTTGGACGGGCTGGCTTTCTTGATTTCCGCAATCAGGGCAAAGCCGGTCGCGGATTTCTCGCGGATCGCCGCAGCAAAACCCCGCGCGGGGTCCTGACGCTTGATCGCGTCGCGCAGCGCTGCGCCGGACAGGATCGTGCGCTGCAAAGCGACATGCTCCCGCTTGACCGCGCATATTTCATCCAGCTTGTTCATTGATTGGCGATCCAGCAGTTCAGCATGGCGTTGGCAAGCCCCTTGTCGAGCGCTTCGGCGGCTTCCTCGACGCCGGCTTCCCAGCTGTCGACTTCTCCCGCCACCATCAGCGCGGCGGCGCTGTTGAGCAGCACGGCATCGCGATAGGCGGATGTTTCGCCCTGCAGCAGCGCCTTGAGCGCAGCAGCATTATAGGCGGGATCGCCGCCCTTTATCGCTTCCGCCGGATGGCTGGGCAGGCCCGCGTCTTCCGGGGTGATCCGGCTGATCGTGACATCGCCGCCGCTGATCATCGCAACGCGGCTCGGCCCGGAAATGCTCAGTTCGTCGAGCCCTTCTTCGCCCGAGACGATCATCGCCTTGTCATAGCCCAGCTGCGCCGCCGCTTCGGCATAGGTTTCAACCAGATCGGGGGAGGCAACGCCGATCAGCTGGCGCTTGACCTTTGCCGGATTGCACAGCGGTCCAAGCAGGTTGAAGATCGTCCGGCGACCGATTGCCTTGCGGATCGGGGCCAGCGGACCGAGCGCCGGATGATGGTTGGGCGCGAAGAAAAAACCGATGCCGATTTCGCGCAGATTATGCTCGGCCTTGCTCGCCGCTTTCGCCAGATCCAGACCGAGCGCCTCCAGCGTGTCCGCCGCGCCCGCTTTGCTCGATGCGGCGCGGTTGCCGTGCTTTGCCATCGGGATATCGCAGGCGGCAACAACCAAAGAGGTGGCGGTGCTGATATTCAGACTGTGGCTGCCATCGCCGCCGGTGCCGCAGACATCAATGGCATTGGCAGGCGCGTCGACGCCGATCATCCTTGCGCGCATTTCCGTCGCTGCTGCGGCAATCTCGACCGAAGTCTCGCCCCGGTCGGCCAATGCCACCAGAAAGGCAGTGATGTCCTCTGCCAAACAGTTACCTTCGAAAATCGCAGCAAAGGCTTGGCGGGCTTCCCCTTCAGAAAGCGGACTCATTGGATCGGGCAGGGTCATGCCGCTTCCTTCGCTTCGATCCCCGCAATCGCCATGAAATTCGCCAACAGCGCGTGGCCATATTCGGTGGCGATGCTTTCCGGATGGAATTGCACGCCGTGGATCGGCAGGCTTTCGTGGCGGAACCCCATCACCGAGCCATCATCGGCGGTGGCGTTGACCGGCAGGCAGGCGGGAATATCCTCGACAATCAGCGAGTGATAGCGGGTCGCGATATAAGGCGAGGGCAGGCCGGCAAAGACGCCGCTGCTGTCGTGGGTCACCGGCGATGTCTTGCCGTGCATCAGGCCGCCGCGCACAACCTTGCCGCCGAAATGCTGGCCGATGCTCTGATGGCCCAGACACACGCCAAGTAGGGGCTTGCCGGCATCCGCGCAGGCCGCGACCAGATCGAGCGATATGCCAGCCTCATTGGGCGTGCAGGGACCGGGCGAAATCAGGAACGCCTGCGCCCCTGTCCGCAGCGCCTCGCCAGCGGTCAGAGCATCATTGCGCTCCACCCGCACCTCTGCGCCCAGCTCCATCAGATAATGGACCAGGTTGAAGGTGAAGCTGTCATAATTGTCGATGACGAGGATCATGCAAAGCTGCCTAGTGGCAAATGACCGGCAGGCCAAGTGATTCTGCGAGGGCTTTGACCTGTGCGTTTGCGGTGATAGGGAAATAGCCAACAACATGCCGTTAGCGCTGAGCCTGTCGAAGTGCGGCTCTGGACTTGAAGCGTCCTTCGACAGGCTCAGGACTAACGGTATTGGCAATAATGCGATTGGAGAATCATCATGGGCGAGCCCGTCACCGTCAATATTCCGCACAAACTGGGTCTGGATGAAGCCAAGAGCCGGATCGGCAGCGGTGTCCACACGCTAAGCGATATCATCCCGGGTGCCAGCCTGACCGACCATCACTGGGAAGGCGATCATCTCCACTTCACCCTCGAGGCCATCGGCCAGCGCATCATCAGCGATATGCACGTCCGCGAAGACGAGGTGTACGCCGTTCTTGAATTGCCGCCAATGCTGGCGATGTTCGCCAACAAGATCAAGGCAAAGCTACAGAAGGAAGCGCCGAAGATGCTGGAGTGAGGGAGATATGCAACGATCATTCTAGGCTGTCATTGGTCTCTAGCGTTGGTCATCTTTATGACCGCAAACTGAGTGGAAAACGGAATATCCGGTCTTGGACTTCATATCTCTAATGCCGACGTTTTGCAGCTGGGCCGACAGACGTCGATCGGCTGAAATCGCGCTTCTTTCGCAACCTAAGGCACAGCTTCCAAAATCATGTTGAATGGCCCTTCGGTCGCGCGTCGAACTTTCGAAAAACCGCCATATTTAACCACACCGGTAACCTGTTGTTCGCCTGCCTGAGCGCCGAGACCCTCGCCAACTTCTTGTGCTAATGAGGTGGGTACACATATCATCGTTGAAGCATTGTAATATAAACGGCTCACGGGGTTCATATTGTCTTCCGGATGATCGCCTGCCATCGGTTCGACTATCATCCATGTCCCATCATCTTTGAGGATTTTGTGCATATGGGTGGCGCATCCTTTCGGATCGCCCATGTCGTGTAGACAGTCAAAGACTGTGATAAGATCAAAATCCCGTTCTTCGATTTCCTTTGCCGCAGCGACTTCAAACCGCACTGAACCAGTCAATCCGTGCTCCTCGGCGTGACGCCGGGCGTCGATGACCGATTCTTCATGAAAATCAAAACCCACAAATTTACTGTTGGGGTAGGCTTTGGCCATCAGCAGGGTTGAAAACCCAACACCACAACCGATGTCGGCAACCTTTGCACCAGCTTTTAGCTTGTCCTCGACACCATCCAGTGACGGTATCCACTCCTGTACAATAGAATTAACATATGTTGGCCGGAAGAACGCCCCTACCGAGCAGAATAAACAACCCGCGCTGTCACCCCATGCCACGCCTGTTCCATCGCGGAACGCAGCTTCTACCTTTGCTTCACCTTCGATCATTGCAGCCGCCAGGTCGAATGCCCCGGCAAGATATACTGGGCTGTCTTTGACACCAAAAACCATCGCCTGCTCTGGTGACAGCGAAAAAGCTGTAGTTGCAGGATCATATTCAACAAAGCCGCTTGCTGCTTGTGCCATCGCCCATTCGCGAACATAGCGTTCCGCCAGATTGGTTCGTGCTGCGAGTTCAACCGCAGTCGCTGCGCCGTCCGAGTGGAGCGCGTCAAACAGCCCCAACCGAAAACCGATGCGTACGGTCGGGACACTGAAGGCACCGCCAAGATCGCCGAGCATCTTGCCGACAAAGGCGTGCAACTTATCCATATCAACTTCAGACATAATTCTCCTCCTTCCCGTCATCGACGGGAATTGCCGTGATTAGAATTTTCATGCGACGATTCGGTTTTCAGTTGTTCGCCGTCAACGGGTCGATAATCTGCGGTATTTCGGTAATTTTGCCGACCGGAATACCACTGAGTTCTGCATGTTGCCGGATCACTTTTTCATCCTCGGCGAGGTAAATGCAGAACGACTTGTCGCCAGCTACGTAACTTTGTTGCCACTGAATTTTATTGCCGATCGTTTCAATCGCCTGATTGGACGCACGCGCAGCGCCGCACAATTCTATGATCGACATGCCTCCAATGCCAGGAATGTCTCTTTCAATCATATAGCGTTTCAAAATAGGCATTCGATTATCCCCTTGGAATTATCAACACTAATAATCTGCTCATTGACGCAAAATTCAAGCTAAAGTTTCTTTTCAAAACCAAGCATAATCTTTAGTAATGCCAAATGGTTGCAGTTTCTCATTTGCGGGCGTTTCAAGCGCTAGAATTAGCCATAGGTCACGGCTCCTTGAAGAAAGCTGCCGAAATTCTTGGAATCACCCCGGCAGCGGCAGGACAACGGATCAAGGCGCTTGAGGACTATCTCGGTATTGAA
>JAGXGT010000139.1 GCA_024636595.1 Sphingomonadales bacterium
GAGGGACACAAGCGTTTACTCGATATAACCGATCACATCGCCAACCTGGATGGTTTCCCCGACCGGGGCGACAATCTTGAGAGTGCCGGAAGCTGGGGCGTCTACTTCGTTGGTTGATTTGTCCGCTTCCAAAAGAAACAGTAAATCGCCTTCTTTCACTTCCCCACCATCGGCTATCAGCCACTCAGCCACCTGACCTTCGGTCATCGAAAATCCAAGTTTCGGAAGCAAAATTTCGGTCGCCATGGCTCAATCCTTATCGAATGCAATATCGTTTCATTGCCTATCCAAAGTAGAGATGGGAGCAAAGCCTTATCGATATTCTCGAAAATCTATCGTCGCTGCGATAGACGGCAGAACGGCTATTGCCTGTCGTCCGGTAAATGAGCGATATCTTTCATCCTGTTTTGCATCAGCCTAGGTTGCAAAAATCCGGATCAAAGCGGGGCATCACCATGACCGATCTCACCAAGCGGGACTATTTTGCGGATTTCGACATTTTGCGCGACCCCTATCCGTATTTTGAAGCCATCCGCTCCGACCAAGGTGTTTTTCACGACGAAGAGCTCGACATCTATTTTGTTACCGGTTTTGATACGGTTGTGCAGGCCCTGCTTGATGGCGACCACCTCTCCTCGGGGATCGCCGTGTTTGGCGCAAAGGACATCCCAAAATTTGGCCTGAATGGCGCCGACGTTCGCACCGAACTCGCCGGGTTTCGCAAACAGCATCCGATGTTCGATCTGCTCGTCAACTATGATGGACAGGAGCATAGCAATGTCCGCTCGCTGCTCAGCCGCTTGTTCACGCCCACGCGGATCAAGTCGAACGAAGAATATATGGCCCGGCTTGCCGACGAGATGATCGCTGAAGCGGTGAGCGAGGGCAAGGCCGAGATCGTGAAGGGTATCGCGGCTCCCTATGTAACGCTGGTCATCGCCGATCTGCTCGGCGTGCCAGCGGAGGATCGCGAAAAATTCCGCGACGTTATCGACAAGGGACCACCGGCCGGGAACATGACCGCAAATGACGAACGTTCAGCCGATGCGACGCTTATTTATCTCGGCGGGTTTTTCATGCGCTATATTACCGAACGCAAGGCGCAGGACATGCGTGATGTGATGAGCGAACTCGCTCACGCCAGGTTTCCCGATGGAACGACACCCGACATTCTCGAAGTCGTCAAAGCATCCATGTTCCTGTTTGCAGCAGGCCAAGATACGAGCGCCAAGCTGGTTGCAAATTCGGTCCGCTATCTTGCGGAAAATCCCGACATGCAAGATCATCTGCGCAACAATCCTTCAGACCTCGCGCCGTTTATCGAAGAAATGTTGCGACTGGAGGGTTCGACAAAGGCTACGTTCCGGCTAGCACTTGACGAAGTGAAACTTGGCGAAACGACTATTCCCGCTGGGAAACCGATGGTCATCACCCTGGCTGCGGCCAATCGCGATCCGAAAAAATGGGAGCAACCGGCAGAATTCCGTCTGGATCGCAAAAAGGGCAATCAGCATGTTTCCTTTGGCCGGGGTCGCCATACCTGCATCGGCGCGGCGCTTGCTCGTGCCGAGGTAAAATTTTTGCTCGGAACCCTGCTCCGTGAAACCTCATCCATAGCGCTCGATGAGACGATTCATGGCGACCCGCACGACCGGAAGCTAACCTATGAACCCAGCTATATCATCCGCGGTCTGGAAGAACTTCATGTTCGGATGGAAAGCAGGCGATAGAATATGCAGCAGGCCGTCTTTCATGCCAGGTAACGGCTGATGCCAGCCGACTTCAATCAACATCGTGATGCGCCGTTCCATCGATCATGAAACTGTTACACTGTCATGGGATATCCCGCTCCCACAGCATCCTGACGCTGCCTATTCGCTGACCACTACCCGAACGCGGTCGAGATTGGTAAGCTCGGCAAAGGGGCTTCCCAGCGCTGCAGCGGGTTGCGACGTCCCGCGCAGACCAACGAAATAAGTTCCGGACTGATCAAATATATGGGTAGTCGAAACCGTGACAGCTTTCTTTTTGGTGACAAGCCGGCCAACGGGAACATAATTACCGTCACCCTGAAAATCCCAACCAGCTGACACTATGGTGCCGCCACCTGCCGGCGCCGCGATACGACCGTCAAGATGAACGGGTTCGCCTGTCTTGACGTCGGCGCGCTCGCCGCCATTTGCGGTCAAAGAAACGACCGGCTGAAGACCGAGTCGCTCATCGGCAGTGTCGGGGACCAAGACTTGCCCGTCCTCGATGCGGTAGCGGGTACTCTGTGGCGGTGCCGTCCCATCCTCAACCCAGGCGGCCAGGACGCGCAAAGCTTCCTGCAATTCCCCTTGATAGGAAACGAGTCGGTTCTGGTCTTCGCTTTGCGGCTCGTCGCCATGGGCGGCATGATCAGTGTAATAGAGCCTGATATCGCGTCCCGCTGCCTCGGCCCGTTTGCGGTACCAATCGGCCTGCCACGGCATCGCCTCCCGGTCCCAGAGCGACGCAATGAGAATCGCCTTGCCATCATATTCACCGGTAAGCCCGCTACCGGCCGTGGACTGGACAAAAAGCGGGCCGACCAGAAACGGCCGCTGAGGATAGAGCGGCTTGCCTTCAGCATCACGGAACTGGTCCCAGACCGGAAAGCCCGATCCCGGCACCTGATGGCGGTGATAGCTTTCCATCGCGAGGAAATTTGAATTGTCGACCTTCACCACATCACCGACCCGCAATTGCGCAACCTGCTCCGGGTTCACGACCCCGAACATGATGACATCGCCCACGATGCGGCTGAGGAAAAGCCGATTGCCTTTGAAGGTGCCACTCTGCGGGATAAGCTCACCACCGAGAAAATATTTCTCGGGTGGCGATTTAGCCAGTCGCAGGCCGACGACACGCGATCCATCTGTTCCCGGTGGAAGAATGAACGCTGTATCTACGCCGCCACGATTGGCTTCGCTGAAGGGATTGGCATCAAGGCCGAGCCGAGCCGCCTCTGCCGCCGTTACGAGCTCTGTTATCTGACTTTCATGCTGGAGCCGATCTTTGACAAACAAGCTTGGTTGATCATGACCAAGATAACCTGGCTTGGTCCAGAAATCGGAGAAATAGCTTGGATCTGCCATGGACACGCCGCCATAAAGTGCGGCAAAGCCGTGCAATCCCATAGTGCGATATCCAAACCAAGATGGCATCGGGAAACCCATCTTGTCGGCTTCGCGCAACACCGAGGCTTCATATTCGGTTAGCCCGGCATAGGGATCGCCGGTTCCTCCCGGCTCGAGCGCATCGACAATTTGCGGAAATTTGTCACGCAACACCCTGAGCGCCTGCATCCGCACGGTAAACATGTTCGGGATCGCCATCGTCGAGCCGTTGACGTAAGGGACGCCGCCATCCCAAACAGCTTTGGTACTTTCCAAACCGCCTATCGTGCGAAAGGCACCGCCTGAACCGCCATAAATATAGCCATAAGGGCGTTCTTTGATGTCATAGAATTGCCGCGCGAGATGACGTGAAAACACCGCAGCGGCTGCATTTGCGCGGTAAGCCGTAATCGTCGGGTCCGCCAGCGCCTGTGACCCCTTGGTCAGGTCGATAACACCACCGCCATTTGTTTCGACAAAATAAGCGCCACTGGCGACCGAGAAACCGATCTTGTTGTATTTGCCGGCTGGCAATTTTTGCGCCAGAATCTCGCTATCGGGAACGGGTGTCACATGCTGGAAGAAACGACCCTCATATTGGTCAGACGGCGGAAAATAGTAAGAAAAGCGCATGTCCGTTCCTTCAAATCCACCATGGACATAAAAATGCCTAACGGGGCCATCACGCCATTCCTGAGCATCAATATAGGGTTTAGCGAAGAGTTCGTCCGTCGCCTGAAACGCAGCGGTACTGATCATCTTCGTGCCGGGCTGCGCGGCATTTGACATCACTGGCGTCAAATTGGCCGCAGTCTGACACCCCGAAAGCGCGCACGCCACCAATGCAAATCCAGATAATGATATCGAGCGGATGTTTTTCAGGTGCAGGAAATTCATAATACCTCACGGATCGTTGAACGGACAAGAAAAAGACAACCGTCCCGCTTTAGGACGGCGACTTTAGATTTGGAGAATTATCACAAGCAACCATCCCCGCGAACAGCCAACCACATCATCGGTTGACAGGGATGCTGATATCGCCCCGACGAACTGGCAAATCAGCGCGATTGCCGATCCTGTGGTTGCCGACCAACAAGCCGCATCCGCGAACTCTGCAGCCAGTAAGTCGGGTGAAGCATGCCGGAGCGATATATATGACGTTCTCATCCAACGGCGCTTGCATCGGCACAAAAGTGCCGCCAAATTCGTAAAACGAGCTGGATTGGACGAATATCTTGTCAAAAGGGCGAGAAAATGGAAATTTTCGAGCCTTATGGCCATTTGTCAGACAGAACCGGCCTGTCCGATTGAGAGGAAATTACCTGCCATGTTTTCAAGAATGTTGATCGTCTTAGCCCTGGTTTTGCTACCCAACCCTGCGCTGGCACGCAATATCGTCGTGACAAACGATGATGGGCTCACCAGCAACGTTCGCGCACTATATCTTGCGCTCAAGGCGCAAGGACATGACGTTATTGTTTCTGTGCCATGCTCGGGACAAAGCGGTATGAGCGGAGCGGTCAAATTCATGCGCCCGCTTGGTCCCCTGGCTTCGGATTGCCTCAATATTGCCGCCAAATCGGGCGATCCGGGCGCTGGACCGATGACACGTTCGGGTTTTGAGGACGATTTTTTCTATGTCGACGGCACCCCCATCATGTCATTGATGTACGGTCTCGACATTGTTGCGATGAAACGCTGGGGCAAGGCCCCTGACCTCGTTTTGTCGGGACCCAATCAAGGACAGAACGTGGGCTATATTGTTCTGAATTCCGGCACGGTCAGCAACGCGCAATTTGCCGCCACGAGGGGCATTGCCGCAATCGCGCTCAGCGCGGGCGAAAATACGGTGGACGATGCGCAGCTTGCCAATCCGAACTCGGCGGTGGTGGCGAGCCTGTCGGCTGATCTGGTAAATGCTCTCGATCTTCACTCGAGCAAGGGCGCGATGTTGCCGGCGGACATGGCACTCAATGTGAATTTCCCCGACACGCTCGAAGGGGCAGGCTGGAAAGTTTCGCGTATCGGCACTTACAATCTCCTGCAGATACGTTTCGCCGAGGATCTCGGCAAATCCGCTTCATCGGAGATGATCGCCCGGGCAAAGGCCCGGGGCATCACCCTTCCCCGTCTACCTGGCGTAATGGTCGCGAGAAATGACACGCAACCTAGTAAGGATCAGCTAGACGACGAATCCATAGTCTATCGCAACGACATCGCGATCAGCATGATGCAAGTGGGATATGATGCTCCTCCAAAAGCGCGGCAATGGTTAAGCCGGAATTTGAAGGGTTTTCTTGGCCAGTAAGTTGCTTGTATCGATGCGGCGGCAGAGATTTCGCAGGTTGAACTGAATAAATTTTTTAACCAAGAAATACCACTCTGATTTCGTCAGGACCGCATTATCCAGCCGCCATCCACGTGAATTGTCTGTCCGGTGATATTGTCCCTGCCTGACCTCTTTGCGAGCGTGGTCGTGATACCCACCAGGGCGAGCTTGGAAATGCCATAGAGACCGCTCTCCGGAAAAGCACCGCGGCTAGTCTGATTTACGATCCGCCCGCCACCGCGTTCGCGCATTGAAACTATGCAGGCCCGCGCGCAAAGCAGAGCACCAATCAGATCTCCCGATCAAAGGGATCGGCTCGTCCCAGGCTCGTCGATAACGCGGTAGACCGTCTGCGCGTACTGATCTTTGCACGCGAGCCCGAAGCACTTATCGGATCTCTATCGGTCCTCGCCGGCCAGCTTGGCGTCGGCATGGTGACCATTCAGCAAGCTACCCGCGTGCTGGAAAGCGAGGGGTTGCTTGCCTATAGACCCATTCCTGGCAGGCAGCTTGGGATCCACAATATAAGCAAGCAAACCGCCGTCCGGTAAATCCACTGGGATCCGACAGGAGTCGATCCATTGCGCCGAAGCCGAACTCTAGCGAACGATCCCGATCACGTTTGTTCTTGATCAAAAATCAGATCAACCGCGTCTTACCAAACCGCGGGGATGGACGACGCCCAGGTCATTGTGGGATACGATGCCGGGAGCGGCATCGCAGACCTGCGGCACAACCGTGCAACCGACAAGTCCGGTCCAGGGAAGGCCGAGAAAGGGATGTCGGCCATCGGCGTCTTCGTCCCCCATCAGGTTGCATTCCAGCGGCGGATCGCCTTTGATGCGAATGCGATAGCGAGCTTCGCCTTCTTCCCACAGGGGGTCGAGGTCTTCGCCCAACTGCCAGTAGAAATGATAGATGACAAGCGGCGCGCCCTCCACCCAGGCCGTCCATTCATAGTGCTGGCCGCCGACCATACCTGCCTTGACCACGCCGTGGGGATGGACGATATCATTCCTCGCTTTCGAGACCTCAAACTTGACTGTGACCTTCTCGATTTCCTTGCCCAACCCTTCAACGATCATCGCCATCGAAGAATAGAAATATTTGTAAGTTTCCGGCGAACGGCGGGGGTTTGCCAACAGCTCGACCGGATCGGCTCCGAAGCCCATGATTTCGGTATAGATCATCGGATTTCTTAGCTTGTCGATTATTTCGGTAATTTCGATGCAATCGATCCGGTTCATAAGCCGTGTCAATGTCAGCGGCAGGATATCGCCGGCGAAACCCGGATGGATGCCGCACCCATGGTATGAACTGCCGCCCGCGCGGCAAGCCGCCTCGACCTTGGCGGTTTCGTCGGGAAACCACTTGTTCGGCAAAAACGGACCCGCTGGCGAAATGACGTTCTTGCCCGACTCGAGCAGGAGGCAGACATGATCTAGCGTGGTCGCAGCCATGTTGAGCGGTGCGAACAGCACGCAATCGGCATCCATCGCGATGATCGCTTCGATATCGCTGGTGGCGATCACGCCGGTTGCGGGCAATCCAGACAGATCGCCCGCATCCTTGCCGACCTTTTCGGGATTGGTAACATAGACTCCCACCAACTCGATCATCGGATTTTCGATGAAATATTTAAGCGCGGTTGAGCCCACCGTTCCGGTTGCCCATTGAATGACACGGTATATTTTTTGGGACAAGATCAATCCTTTTCCGATTTGGTAATTTCATCAGGTGCTCAGTTGAGCCCGCGGACCTGACCGCCATCGACGCGGTAATTTGCACCGGTGATGAAGCCCGACAACGGACTGGCAAGCATACAGGCGACCATGGCGACATCGTTCGGCACGCCGAGCCGCCCGACGGGCGGCATGTCGAATACTTTTTCGGCAGCAAAGCGTTCGTTCACTTCGTCAAATGTCATATCTGGGTTGCCGAACTTCTGACGTCCGAACCGGAGCAGGCCGTCAACCATGATGATGCCGGGGGTGAGCACGTTCGCAGTAACGTTCACGCCCTTGAGCGATCCGGCCAGACTGACCGTGAAATTGTTGAGCGCTGATTTCGCAGCGGAATAGTCGGTGCCGAGGTTGTTCGGCTGCACC
>JAGXGT010000140.1 GCA_024636595.1 Sphingomonadales bacterium
AGCCGACAATGCGGGGCGATCAATGCCCGGCATCGTGCGCAACGCAAGCTTCGCTATTGCCATTAGCGCACCGGTATTACCGGCACTCACGGCCGCGCTTACCTCGCCGGTCTTCACGGCGTTGACGGCCATGCCCATGGATGTTGTCTTGGAATTGCGCAGCGCCTGCCCCGGCTTGTCATCAGCGGACACAACGTCGGGAGCGTGCAGGATTTCGGATGCAGCGCGGAGATTGGGATGATCCTCGAGCGCTTCTCTTATCTGCGCTTCATCGCCGACGAAAAGAAACTGAAAACCGGCATGACGGTGCCGGGCGAGTGCCGCGCCTGCAACCATGACGCGCGGGCCTTCATCTCCGCCCATCGCATCAATCGCGATTCGCGGCCTCATTCCCACCGGTTATTCCCCTTGATTGCGCGTCAGAAGCCGAGAGACTAGCTGATTAAAGATCAGCGGCCAAGACTTCACGGCCATTATAATGGCCACAGGCTCCGCACAAATGATGTGGGCGCTTCAATTCACCGCAATTCGGACATTCCTGATAGGCTTCGACTTTCAAAGCATCATGAGACCGGCGCATTCCGCGCTTGGACGGCGTAGTTTTTCTTTTAGGTACAGCCATTGCTAAGCCTGTTCTTTAAATTAAAAAATACATAGCATGCTCAATATGCCAATCAGCCAAGTCTAACAAACCAGTCTCTGATGTTGCAGAGAATCGCTTGGTCTTGGTTCAGCAGATTGCACGCGAAGGGGCGCGTATAATGAATTTCCTGTGCGTTGCAAGCATTGAGCTTCTATAGCGGGCCTATAATTTTTACATATTTGGGGTGCAATATGATTTTACCGATAACTTTGACCGTAGCAGGCGCTGCCGCGCTGATAAATATCTGGCTGATGGTCCGCGTGGGGCAGGTCAGGACCAGCGAGAAAATTAGCGTCGGCGACGGCGGCAATGAAAAAGTCATCCGGCGCATGCGGGCCCACAGCAACTATATCGAAAGCGCGCCATTCGTACTCCTTCTGGTCGCCGCTATCGAACTTGCCAGCGCGACATCACCCATTTGGCTGTGGATCGTCGGCGGCCTCTATCTGCTGGGTCGGGTCGCGCATGGCGTTGGCATGGATGACGGGAAATTTGGCAAGGGCCGGATGATTGGCACCATCGTTACGATGCTGGTCCTGCTCGGGCTGGGCATTTACGCGATATTGATTCCCTATATGGGCTGAGCCGACTTAGCGCGCTGCCAATACATCATCCGCGACAAAGGCATTGGTCTTGCGTTCATAGCCAAACTGGCTGGTTGGGCCATGACCGGGAATGAAGGTGACATCATCACCCAAGGGCCAGAGCTTCTGGGTGATTGCGTCGATCAAATCCTGATGATTGCCGCGCGGGAAGTCAGTACGGCCGATCGAGCCTTGGAATAGGACGTCGCCAACCACCGCCAGCTTTGACGGCTGGTGATAGAAAATCACATGGCCCGGCGTATGACCAGGACAGTGGATGACATCCAGCACCAGATCGCCAACAGTCACCTGATCGCCATCCTTCAGCCAGCGATCCGGCTCGAAACTTTTTGCGACCATGCCATAGCGCGCGCCGTCGCCGTCGAGCTGGTCAATCCAGAACCGGTCATCTTCATGCGGCCCCTCGATCGGGATCCCCATCTCCTCGGCGAGCATACCGGCCTGCCCGCAATGGTCGAGATGGCCGTGGGTGATGATGATCTTCTCGAGATCCACGCCATGCTCTTCGACCGCCGCCTTGAGCCGCGAAAGATCGCCACCAGGATCGCTGAGCGCGGCCTTGTTGGTTTTGGTGCACCAGAGAAGCGTGCAATTTTGCTGGAGCGGAGTGACCGGAATTATCACGGCCTTGAGGGGTGCATCTGTCATGACACGTTATGTGGCGTCAACGCTGACAAGTTGCAACCCGCCTATTAACAGCCCGGTCAGAGCCGCCTCCCCGTCCACACCACCCGACCAATGATGTTTACGCTTTCCGGCTTTACGTCGTCCCAATCGGGATATTGCGGATTATCGCTGCGGATCGTCAGCTTTCCCGAGGGTCCCATGGCGATCCGCTTGACCAGCAGCACGTCATCCATACGCAGCACATATATACCATCGCGTAACGGCCGGGACGAAGCGCTGTGATCGACCATGATGTCGTCACCATCACCCAGCGTCGGATCCATAGAATCCCCATCAACCACAATCAGCGACAGATTGGCGGGATCAGTGCCAAGCCGCCGGAGCCATTTGGGCGCGAAACCCATGGATTCGGCATATTCGTCATCCGCCAATGATCCGGGACCCGCCGAAGCACCGACCTGCAATTGCTTGATTCGAAGCAGCCCATCGGAAGCTTTGCGACCCTTGCTGGACGACTGGCGAACTGCGGGTGCACCCAGCAGACCTTCGTCGACCCCGTAAAATTCTGCCAGTCGGCGCCGGTCATCTTCATCCAGCTTCTTCGGCGAGCCGCGCCGGATATATTGCTGGATATAGGCAGGATTCTTGCCGAGCATTTTTGAGAGCGCAGCAAAATCATGCCCGTTTTCACGGATCAGTTTCTCCAGATTGGCGCGCGGATCATCAGTCACAATGCCGCCTCCATAACCGCGCTGGCCGGAATTGGCAATAGGATTTTTCCTAGACATGTAGGAAATATCATTTCAAATAGGAATTTCCCTATTCACGGAGTCGCCGGTCGGGCGGCCAGACACAGAAGGAGACTGCCGGTGCCACTATTGCGAAAAATCGAGATATTCATGCGCGAAACTGACATGCCTTGGACGAAGTTCGGGCGGCTATCGGTCCGCGATCCGCGCTTTGTCCAAGATCTGCGTAATGGCCGGCAGCCCGGCAAGACCGTGTCGCAAAGGGTGGAAAATTTCATGAATATGTGGCGGGCGGATCATGCCGGTTGAGCAAGCGCGCCCGAAATCCGGTCGCATGGATCCCGGAGCGGTGATTGCCAGCCAGATAGAAGCGCTCGCTGGACATGGTGCCAACGTCATTTTGGCAGATGAACGCCCTTGGGCGAGCATCACTTTCGCCGGGACACGGTATAACTTCCGCGTCGATTGGACGGCCACGGACGATTCGAGTTTTCCCTCAAAGCTTTGCCAGATATTACCCGACCACGAATTTACGATCCCCGGCTATTTTGTCGCAGATATAGTGGTCAAAGAACAGTCAGAGGATCATTTACTGGTCGAGGCCCTATCTATCATCGATCCGGTCAAAGGTGGCCGCAACCATTAGCGATCAGCGCTGGACGGTCATGCGCTCCAAGGTACCAAGCGCGGCCTTTAACGCCGCGTCCATATCGGCCCGCTGATCGTCCTTGCGATCCGTTTCAACCGAATCGACAGACCGCAATGGTGGCATCGCCACCGGAACATCTGCTTCGGAAATCTCGGGCGAAGCTGTTTTATTGTCGGCATCAGGTGTAGCCGCCATAGTCGCGGGAGATCCGGCTGTTCGGCTGCGCATTTGCAAAGCTTCCAGACGTTCGAGCCCAGCTTCTAGCCGGTCAGCCAGTTGATCGAGCGACAAGGCAGACAAGTCCGCCTTGGGCAAGAACGACTCTACTCGCTGGAAAACAGGTTGAGATTGATTTTGTGCGGGAAGATCAACGGATAGCGATTCCGGCTCCTTCTCGGACAGCAACTGCTCGGACATCTCTGCCGACTGTTTTGCTGGCTCGTCGTCCGTGGCCAAGTCTTTCTGTTCCGCCGACGGGTCAAACCGCTTGATTTTCTCGGCAAGCGGCGCACCCAGATCAGAGGATGCAAAAATCGGTTGGCGAGCTGGCGCGTCGGGGTGACGGTCCGCCGATCTGATGTCGGGCAGATCTTTCAACTCGGTGACCTGACCGGGTGATTTTTTCGGCTTCTTGAGAAATTTGGTCAGGGATTTTGCCGACAGACTTAGTTTCGGCACTGCAAAACGCGAGCTCGCCTCGCGCTCATGATCCATCGAATCCGTCGTCACGTTTTTGCGCATTGCCAAGCTCATATCGGAGCCTCCCTCATGTAATTTCGTTTTATGATTCAAAAATAGATATAGTGCCGATGCGGATATCAGACCGGCCACCACGGCGATCAATGCGCGCGCGGTATTGCCCAGGGGCGGCGCCGCCGCTGGTATGATTTCGGATAGTCCAGTGGCACCCACAATATTTTCGAGATAGACATGTGGCAGGGTGGCGATCACCAGTGCTGCCGCAATTCCGCCTGCAAGGGCCACCGCAGGTTGTTTGAACCGCGCAAAATCCTGCTCTATTTGATCCACTTTATTCTCCGCCATCTCATGCCGCGCGCTCGAACGATTTGCGCGCAATCAGCCTTTGGTAAACAGGACTGTAACGCAAAATGTTTGACGACCAGTTACGATCCGCTTCAACAAATTTCTTAGCCGTTTCAATAGTTTGGCTCCATGTGCCCCGATTATCCAGTAGACTGGCCAGTTTTTCCGCAATGTTTTCCGGGTCACCGGCCGGAAATAGCGTGCCGGTGATACCATCCTGAATCAGTTCGCGATGGCCGCCCACATCCGATGCTGCCACCAACCGGCCTTGCGCCATGGCCTCAAGCGGCTTGAGCGGCGTCACAAGATCGGTAAGGCGCATCGACTTGCGGGGATAGACCATGATATCCATCAAACCATAATAGCGCTCGACTTCGCCGTGCGGCACCCGACCGGTAAAAGTGACCGCGGCCCCCAAGCCCAGCCGCTCGACCTGCCTTCTCAGTGACTCTTCCATCGGACCGCCGCCGACCAGCAGCAGATGCGTTTGCGGGTTGGATGTTAGCAGGCGGGGCAACGCCTCGATCAAATCATCAAGACCTTCATAGTCATAAAAGCTGCCGATGAATCCCAGCACCGATTTCCCGGACAGACCCAGTTCGGACAGAAGATCTTCATCGCGCGCCGGAGGTTGCCCGAACAGTTCTAGGTCCACGCCATTGGGGGAGATCGTTATTTTCTCCGATTTCACCCCCCGTGCCATCAAGTCGGATCGCAAGCCTTCGCAAATCACCGCAACCGCATCGGCACCGTTGATCACATGATTTTCCAACTGCCGCGTCAGCCAGTAACGCGGGCTGTTTTCCTTGCCGGTACCGTTGCCGACCGCTGCATCTTCCCAGAACGCCCTAATTTCATATACCAGTGGCAGTCCGGTTTTCTCCGCCACCCGCAAGGCAGCCAAGCCGTTCAGCGCGGGCGAATGTGCGTGCATTATGTCCGGCTGCCATTCGCGCACGACTTGTTCGATCCGATCTGCCAGAACCGCAACTTCTCGCCATTCGCGTATCGGTGATGGCCCCTGTACCTGGGCCAGAGTGCGAAAAAACTGGAGGTCATCAAACTCTTCCAATGGCTGCTCCGCTACATAGCCTGGCTGATTCTGACGGACACCGGTAACGCCCGCGACAGTCAGGCCAGCCGCAATTTGCGCCTTCATGATCGCCCGCGTGCGAAAGCAATAGCCGCTGTGCAACGGCAAGCTGTGGTCCAATATGTGCAATATCCGCGTCATGGCGCAAAGCCTTGCCAAAAAAGGATTAACGTCCCGTCAACCCAAAGCCTGTATCGCGCGATATCAGAAGAGCGTGTATTTGCCGCTCGTGCCGGGATGAATTGGGTAGATGATAGACAATTTTTCTATCGCTTTAACGCATGGCCTGCTGCTGATCGCCGCATGGCGCCTGATGAATCGGGACGATCTTGACGTCGAAGAACCCCCGGAGCCCGACCCGCAACCAAGCGGTTTTTTGAACCGTTCTCACCCCAACGGATCGTCGCCCGATGCGTGATCTCTTCTTTGTCGGATATCTTGTCGCGCTGCTGTTCATCGCTTTCAAGCGGCCGTTTATATTCACTCTGGTCTATGCCTATGTAGACATCGTGGCCCCGCAGCGGCTGAGCTATTTCATGCTCAACTCGGTGCCATTGTCGCTAATCGTCTTCGCTCTTGCCTTGCTCGGCTATATGTTGGGAGAGAACAAGCAGGACAGCCGTTTTTCCATCCGGCAGGGAATGATGATTCTGTTGCTGGCCTATTGCGGATATACCACGGTGCAGGCCGAGGTGCCGGATGCAGCTCTGGAAAAATGGGACTGGATATGGAAAGCGTTGGTCTTCGCAATATTCCTGCCACTCACGCTCAAAACCAAATTGCGGCTCGAAGCGCTGGCATTATTCATGGTGCTCTGCGCCGCGACATTGATCATCACCGGCGGGATCAAGACCTTGGCCTCCGGCGGCGGCTATGGCGTTCTGGTGCTGCTGATCGATAATAATAGCGGCCTCTACGAAGGTTCAATCATCTCGACGGTCGCCATCTGTATCATTCCGCTAATTCTTTGGCTCGCCCATCACGGCACGATCTTCCCGCCCGATTGGCGGGTGAAGCTATTCGCTTATGCATTGATCTTCTCCGCCCTGCTCATCCCCATCGGCACCCAAGCACGAACCGGCCTGGTATGCATCGCTGTCTGGGCGGTGCTGCAACTGCGCTTCGTTCGCTATCGGTTGCTTTACGGCGGCGTTGCTGTGGCAATCGGTCTGATGTCAATTCCATTTCTGCCGCAAAGCTTTACCGAACGGATGGCCACGATCGAAAATTACGAGGCCGACCAGTCCGCATCGACCCGGCTCGCAGTCTGGCGCTGGACATTGGATTATGTGAAAAAACATCCCTTCGGTGGGGGCTTTGACGTCTACCGGATCAACAAGCTGACCTATGAGTTGTCCGAAGTGGACATCACGCAATATGAGGAATGGGGCATAGATCCAGATGATGTCGACGCCCGCTTGGTCGAGGATGAGTCACGCGCTTTTCACAGCAGCTATTTTGAAATGCTCGGTGAGCAAGGTTATCCCGGCCTGACCCTGTGGCTGATCATCCATGTCGGCGGGCTGTGGCGGATGGAGGTCGTACGCAGAAGATATGCGAAATCGAAGAAAGCAGACGAACAGTGGGTGGCACCCTTGGCCATCGCCTTGCAGCACGGCCACGTGATCTATCTGGTCGGCGCACTGTTCGTTGGCATCGCTTATCAGCCCTTTGTCTATATGTTGGTCGCGCTGCAAATCGGTCTCGACACCTATATGTCGCGCCGATCAGCAGAAGCCAAGCGGCAGCCGATTGCTAAACAATTAGCCGGTGCGGCCAGACCGAAGACGCTATCGCAACACGGCAGGCCGTTCACAAATTGAGTGACGCTTTCAGGAGTGCCCAGTAGAAGCTGCGCATGACGCTTTCCGTTTCCGCCACCATCGAACGATGGCCTGTCGCTGGTTCCTTCATCATCAGCCGGGGCACCAAGAATCATGTCGATGTCGTGCTGTGTGAGATTTCGGATGGCCAATACACGGGCAGGGGGGAAGCAACGCCGATCTATTATGAGGGCGAAAGCGCCGAACTATGTGTCGAGGCGATCAAACAATTTGCCGCTGAGCATCCGGGTCTGGATCGGGCTTTGCTGCTTCAGCACATGGCGCGAGGCGCTGCCCGCAATGCTCTGGATTCCGCGCTCTGGGATTGGGAATGCCAAAAAAATCATAAAGCCCTCTGGCGAATGACAGGATTGCCCAAACCGACTTCGCTAATATCGGCCTTTACCATTTCACTTGGCCAACCGGATGTCATGGAAGCCGATGCCCGACAGGCCGCGACCAACGGGCACGGGCTGTTGAAATTGAAATTGTCGGGCCACGGCGATGAGGAACGGGTTGCCGCCGTCCATCGGGGAGCGCCCAATGCTCGTCTCATTGTCGATGCCAACGAAAGCTGGAACGATCTCGATATCGCCGCAGAAGCTGCGCGCCTTGTACAATATTCCGTCGAACTGATCGAACAACCGGTTAGTGCCGGCCGGGATCACCTGCTCAGCGGGGTGCGGTCACCGATTGCGCTCTGCGCCGACGAAAGCTGCCACACCAGCGCCGATGTCGAGAGAATCGCGCCCTTTTATGAAGCTGTGAATATCAAACTGGACAAAGCTGGGGGTTTGACCGAGGCCATGGCGATGGCGCGCGCGGCGCAAGCGACCGACATGAAAATCATGGTCGGCTGCATGCTCTCAACATCACTGGCGATCCGACCAGCGTTCGCTTTGGCGCAACTTGCGGACTGGGTTGACCTTGATGGGCCGCTACTGCTCGCCAAAGACCGGATTGATGGCTTCCAATACGAAAAAGGTCGAATCTTACCCGCAGAAAGCGCGGACTAGATTGCGTCCAGATATTCGATCACTGGAGCCGCCGCCATACAAGGCGCCAGCTTTGGACCGCTAGCCCGAAAATGCTCTGATTTGCCATGCGCATCAAGCGCCGCCTGATCGACATAGCGCTCAAGCACCTTATATTGCTGCGGATTGTCTTTGCTCTGGAACACCGAATAAAATTCATTGCCCGGTTCGTTGGTACGAACGGCTGCCATCAGCTCGCTGAACGCCGCTTCAAAATCGGCGTTCTTGCCTTCGGCCACGGTTAAAGTCGCGATAACGCCTACTGCTGCCATGATAACTCTCCCTCATAAAAAAAGGGCCGGCAGTTTTCTGCCGACCCTGTAAAGTTGCGATATTAGAAAATCTCGAACAGCCCGGCCGCGCCCTGGCCGCCGCCGATGCACATGGTAACCACGGCATATTTTGCACCGCGCCGCTTGCCTTCGATCAGCGCGTGTCCGGTGCACCGTGCTCCGGTCATGCCATAAGGATGGCCGATTGAAATCGATCCACCGTTGACGTTCAAAAGCTCGTCCGGAATGCCCAGTTTCTGCTGGCAGTAAAGAACTTGCACGGCAAAGGCCTCGTTCAGTTCCCAGAGACCGATATCGTCCATCTTCAGGTCAAAGCGTTCCAGCAATTTGGGGATCGCAAAGACCGGCCCGATACCCATTTCATCAGGCTTTGTGCCGGCAACAGCCATGCCAACATAGCGGCCCAATGGGTTGAGCCCGGCCTTCTCTGCCGCCTTGGCTTCCATGATTACGCTGGCAGAAGAACCATCGGACAGCTGCGATGCGTTGCCCGCAGTGACGATATTGTCTGGACCGAGCACCGGTTTCAGCGACTGCAGGCCTTCCAGCGTGGTCGAGGGGCGGTTGCCTTCATCCTTGCTGATCGTTACCTCGACATGGGAAATCTCTTTGGTTTCCTTGTCCTGAACGCCCATGCTGGTCGTCACTTCGACGATTTCGGCATCAAAATGACCCGCTTCCTGAGCCGCTGCCGTGCGCATCTGCGACTGCAGGGCATATTCGTCACAGGCCTCACGGCTGATGCCGTAGCGTTTGCCGACCACTTCCGCAGTCTGAAGCATCGGCATGTAGATATCATCGTGCATCTTCATCAGTTCGCGATCCGGCTGCACCCGCATTTCCGCTGTCTGCACGGTCGAGATCGACTCCTGCCCGCCGCCGACAACCACATCCATCATGTCGAGCGTGACTTGCTTGGAAGCCGTCGCAATCGCCATCAGGCCTGACGAACATTGCCGGTCAATCGTCATACCCGGCACTTCAATCGGGAAACCGGCCCGCAATGCAACCTGACGAGCCAGATTGCCAGCCTGTGATCCCTGCTGCAACGCGCTGTCCCAGACAACATCGTCAATCGTGCCGGGATCGATGCCGGCCCGTTCTACGGCAGCCTTTGCTGAATAATGACCGAGCGTCGCGCCGGTCGTGGTGTTGAACGCACCCTTATAGGCTCGGCCAATGGGTGTGCGAGCGGTGGAAACGATGACTGCATCACGCATGATGTAATTCCTTTATGATTGATATCGGAGTCGGATTTTGGCGCTATTGTCCCCGTTAATCGGGCAATTAACAAGGCATTTTTTAAAGACGGTGCTGCCGCTACGGAACGCTAGTCCTTGCTCACCAACGCGCCAAAACCACCTTCCGGATAGGGCAGGATCATCTCGCCGTCCGGTGCTGCGGTGAACGTGGTTTGTGTGGGATACGCAAATTCCAGGCCTTCTTCATTGAACGCCTGCAAAATCGCCAGCCCGATTGTATGGCGTCCTTGGTAGACCACATCATATTCGCTGCTCATAATGTCGAAATCCAGTTCGAAGTTGATCGAACTGTCACCAAAGCCGACGAAGCCGCAACGAACGAAAACAGCATCATTGTCTTCAACAATCTTCTTGAGCAACGCCGGTATCCGGCGCGCCTCGTCCGGCTGTGTCTGATAAATCACCCCGATGCCAAACCGCGTCCGCCGCCGAGCAAGGCGAGTCATATTAACGATTTCCTTGTCCAGCAAATTGGTATTGGAAATGATGATTTCTTCGCCGGTGATAGCCCTTAGCCGTGTACTTTTAAGACCAATTTTCTCTATCGTTCCGACCGTGGTGTCGTAGCTGATCGTTTCTCCCCGGCGGAACGGCTTATCGAAAATGATCGACAGCGCCGCGAAAAGATCGGAAAAAATTCCCTGCGCAGCGAGGCCAATGGCGATACCACCAACACCCAAGCCGGCGATCAGCCCGGTTACATCCACGCCCAAATTATCAAGGATCATGATCGCCGCGATCGCGAAGAGCACAAAAGTGACCAGCAAGCGGATCAGGGTCATCGCATTTTCCAGCGTTTCATGCTGATCGGGGTCCTGCGATGTGCGGCGAATGATCAAACCGAGAATGACTTCTCGCAGCCAGATTGCAACTTGTACCACGACCGAGATCGTGAACAGCACATGGACCACGCGGTCGAAGCTGGACGGCGCACTGGCGAAAGTCACGACCAGTTCAGCCGACACCATCAACATGAAAAACTTGCTCGTCCGCGCAATTGCCGTGCCGATGATCGTGCGATAGCCGGTCAGCCCGCTATTGTTGCGGACATAGCGCGCGCCAAGCCGCTTGACCGCACCGAGCAGAAAAAATATTGCGGTACCGATGACCACCGCGAAAATAAGTTCCACATAAGGGTCGGTCAGCCAGCGAGAGCCGTCCACGGTTACGCGTTGGATGGAGCTACCGATATCCGGCATGGTTGGCACAAGGGGGGCATCTGTTGTCTTGGTCATAAACCTCCAGCTAGGGAGAAGTGCCGAAAATAACAACCCGCTGGACAACACACTGTTCAATCGGGGCTAACATCGCCAGATTTTTCCGCTCCGATAAGAAATTCCACATTGCCCTTGGGGCCGGTGATCGGGCTTTCGGTGATGCCCAGAATATGCCAGCCGCATGCAATCAGCCAATCCCTCACTTTTTCGCAGGCCGCTTGGCGGACCGCTTCGTCCCGAACAACACCCCCTTTGCCAACATCGCTGCGCTCCGCCTCAAATTGCGGTTTAATCAGCGCAACCAGCGACGCCTTGTCTTTGGCAAATTCGAGCGGTCGTTCCAGCACTTTGACCAAGGAAATGAAACTGGCATCGCAGACAATGATGTCTACCTTCTCCGGAATATGCTGACTGGTAAGAATCCTGGCACTGGTTTGCTCGTGCACCATGACCCGCCCGTCCTGCCGTAGCTTCCAAGCCAGCTGGTTGGTGCCGCTGTCTACGGCGTAAACCTTTGCCGCGCCTCCGGTTAGCAGAACATCGGTAAAGCCGCCCGTACTGCTGCCGACATCCATCGCAATCATCCCGGTGACATCAATATCAAAATATTGCAGCGCATGATCAAGCTTGATGCCACCGCGCGAGACCCAAGGATGGTCTTTACCCTTGAGCTCAATCGGCGCATCGCTCGCTATCTTGTGACCCGGTTTGTCAATTTTCTTGCCCGCAACGGTCACCAGACCCGCCATTATATAGGCTTGCGCCTTCGCCCGACTCTCGGCGAGGCCGCGATCCGCCAGTATCTGGTCAACGCGCTGTTTTGCGACTTTGGGCTCGGGCTGGGACATTGGAAATGAGGACTAGCCTAGCGCGACGCTTTTGGCCATATTCCTTGGCATGAGAATCAATGCTGCCCCACTGTTCGTTCCTCTGTCTTTGCTTGCGCTTGCGGCTTGCTCGACTGCGCCGCCCGAACCGCCTCCCCCTGCCCCGCAACCTATCGCAACGCCAGCCCCCGCACCTGTGCAACCCAAGGGAGACTGGATTGACTGGCCGATTACCCCCGGGACTTGGGCCTATCGAACAGATGGACGCGGCTCGCTGGCGCTATTCGGCGAAGCTGGCCGGGATGCGATTTTCATCATTCGTTGCGACCAATCGCGCCGACAATTATTTCTGTCGCGGGTCGGTTCGGTTGATGAAGGTGCTAAAATGGTTCTGCGCGCAAGCGCTGGCGTCGCAGCCTACCCTGCTGCAAATAATGGCGGAATACCCGCTTACACGGCCATTTCGGTATCGCCGAACGATATTATGATGGACCGCATTGCCTATAGCCGCGGTCGATTTGCCGTCGAAACCAGTGGTCTGGAATCACTGGCCATTCCGGCCTGGCCCGAATTCAGTCGTGTGGTTGAAGATTGCCGGGCCTGATCTGGCCGGAACGCGCAATTGTGACAGCAAAATAGAAAAATTCAAGACTTGTTCGCGAAACAAATTTGATTCAAACCGAATTTGTCGAACAGCGGAGAAGTTTCAATGCAACAGTTCGTATTTTATTCACAAGCGAAAGGAGGTGGTCCGATGTCTCATGGTTCAGCACAGGGGTCGGAAAAATCCGTTCGGGGGGCTTATCTGATCTGAAGATCAGGCAACCCGGCAGCGGCACTTCCTACCGCTGACCCATGTTCAGAGGCTGTTGGTCCTTCGGGGCCGGCAGCCTCTTTTCATTTCTTCCGATCCGAACTTTCGAGATATTCTTCGCGAATCATGAAATCACGAATGCCGGTGCGCACTTCGCGTGAAAATTGAATGAGTGCTATGGATAGCAAGATTACCGCTAGAATGAATGCTCCGGCCACGATTTGTGCCAAAATCGGATTGATGGTCAGCCCCATGACAAACAGCAATCCAATCAAAAGACAAACAACAATGGCACTCACTACGCTGAAATATATTGCGCTGTTCACATATTTGATGCGCAGTTGCAGATCTCGAAGTTCGTTAACGCATAATATATGCTCTTCTCCCTCTGTCTCGAGATAACGACCTTGCATGAGCCGCGACCGGTCAATGATCCGTGCCAGTCGACCGGTAAAAATATTGAGCATGCTTCCCAGCGCAACCAGCAGAAACGCCGGTGCCATGGCGGTTTGCAGGACGGTGACAATATCTGTCTTTGCTATTTCCGGCAGCATGGAGATCATATGTTCATCCTGATTCTCAGGGTCAGGCCTTTTGCCGGTTTTTCGTCCCAGAGCGTAAGGACGAACCGTTCCGCATCCGCTCTGGCGCGGTCCAATACGCTTTCTGGCACGTCATCGGCGGCAAAAATCTGGTCGGCGCGTCCCAGCAACCGCGCTTGCCGCAGCGTGAGATCATCCGGATCAGCGCTGGTCAGAACTATATCTTCAACCTCGGACAGGTCTTTTGCGAAGGGCATTGCAAGCCATGATTCAAGATTGGCTTCTGAACCCTCGGACAACACGTCCAAGGGGCCGCCCGGGTCCAATGCAGCATCAATTGCCTTGCGCCGCCGGGCGCTATCCGGCCAGATCTGCTTGATCCGTTCCCGTGCGGCAGCAAGACCGCTGGCTAGCTTACCCAGATTTCCTGGCACCAACCGCTCCACTCTCTGTCGCAGGGATTTGGCAAGGCCCGCAGAAGCACCACCGGTACCAATGGCGATCAACACCGGATCGCGGTCAATGATCGCTGGCGTCGTGTAATCGCACAAGTCGGAACGGTCGACGGCATTGACCAGAAGACCTCTTGCTTTCAGACGTTTTACAGCGGCCAATGCTTCGTCATCATCCTCCAGTGCGACAACGCCAAGGGCGGCATCTGAAGCCGTTTCGTCATCCACAACCACCGCGCCAGCACGTTCATACAAGCGCCTTTTGGCATCAGCCATTTCTCCGGTACCGAGCAAAATGACCTTTCGCCCGGACAGATTTACAAAGATCGGCAACTGGTTCATTTTAGCCAGTCGGGTACATGTTCGGCAGCCATGATCGTGGCCGGTTCGATCCGTTCAGCAACCACCGCATAGCGATCCCCATCGACCAGCACTTCGGGGACCAGCGGCCGGCTGTTATAGGTGTTTGCCATGGTCGCGCCATAGGCTCCCGCAGTGCGAAAAATCCCCAGATCATCGGTATCGACACGATCGACCACCCGCTCCTTGGCAAAAATGTCGCTGCTTTCACAGATCGGGCCGACGATTGAAGCCACCATGGTTTCGCCGGTCGGTTCCACTGCCTCAAAATCGTGCCATGCGTCATAAATGGCTGGCCGCATCAGATCGTTCATCGCCGCGTCAACGATCACAAAATCGCTGTTCAAGCCCGGCTTGATCCGGATCACCTTGGTGATCATGACGCCGCTATTGCCGGCGATGACCCGGCCGGGTTCGAACATCAGCGTGACGTCCCAATCCCGAGTCACCCGCGCTACCATTGCGCCATATTCTGCCGGGCTCGGCGGATTGTCTTCCGACTTGTAGGGCACGCCCAGACCGCCGCCCAGATCAACATGGGTGATTATGTGCCCCGCACTCCGCAGCTGCGCGACCAGCTCGCCCATTCTCGCATAGCATTTTTCGAGCGGTTCGAGCCGCTGCAGCTGGCTGCCGATATGCACCGCAACACCGCGCAGGTTGAGTCCCTCCAGCTTGGCAAGCCGCGCATAAATGTCCGGCGCGACATCAATCGCCACCCCGAATTTATTTTCCTTCTTGCCGGTCGAAATCTTGGCATGGGTGCCCGCATCGACATCGGGATTCACGCGGAGAGTCGCTGATGCTTGCTCGCCGCGGGCAGCTGCGATCTCCGCCAGCATTTCACCCTCTTCTTCCGATTCCAGATTGAACTGCCCGATGCCTTTGTCGAGGCCGAGCATCAGTTCCTCGCGGCTTTTGCCAACACCGGAAAAAACAATGTCTTGCGCCTTCATTCCTGCCGCCAGAGCACGCTGCAATTCACCGCCGGATACAACGTCTGCACCATAGCCCTGATTGGCCAAAATCCGGAGAACCGCCAGATTGGGGTTCGCTTTTACCGCGAAAGCGAGGTGAATCTTCCCCGCATCCTTCAGACCTTCGCGAAAGACTCGCGCATGGCGCTCAAGCGTCGCCCGCGAATAGACATAGACCGGAGTCCCGACTTCTTTCGCAATCCGGGTGAGCGGAATATCTTCCGCGTGCAATATCCCATTCTTCAGCTGGAAATGGTCCACAATCTTGTACTTTCAAACGAATGGAAGGGGATTAGCCCGGCGGCGGCAGGTCGAATTCATCATCCTGCCTTTTTTCCGACCGGCGGAGCAGTTCATCGCTGCGCTCCGGCATCGCCTGACTGGACGGGACCAGCAGATCTTCGCCGCTCGGTGTTTTCATCTCCCCATATACCGGGGGAGGCAGGGCCTCGCCTTTTGCTGGTTGCAGAGCGCCACGATTGCCGCACGCGGCCAGAACTACGGTAGCTCCCACCAGCAGCACGACAGAACAGATTTTATTCATTTCAATTCTCCAGCCCCAGCGCCGTCTTGGCCTTCGCGATCTGAACCCTTACTTGATCCGGAGCGGTGCCGCCATAGCTGGATCGGCTGGCCACCGAAGCTTCGACGCTCAATACGCTGAACACGTGGGCATCAATGCGGCTATCGATCGCCCGAAACTGTTCAAGCGTGAGATCGGCCAAACCGCAACCTTGTTCCTCGGCTAGTGCTACCACTTCACCGGTGACATGATGCGCCTCGCGGAACGGTAGCTTCGCTTCGCGCACCAGCCAGTCGGCAAAATCGGTGGCGGTCGAAAAACCGGACTCAGCCAGAGCGCGCATCCGACTGCCGCTGAATTCCACTTCGGCGATCATACCGGTCATCGCAGCGATCGACAGGCCCAGCAAATCATGCGCTTCGAACACCGGAGGCTTGTCGTCCTGCATATCTTTCGAATAGGCGAGTGGCAGGCCCTTCATCGTAATCACCAAAGCAGTCATGGCACCGGCAATCCGGCCCGCGTGGCCGCGCACCAGTTCGGCAGCATCGGGATTGCGTTTCTGCGGCATGATCGAGGATCCGGTTGAAAAACTGTCGGGCAGCTTGATGAAGCCGAAGGGCTGGCTCGCCCAGATCACAAATTCTTCCGCAAGCCGGGAGAGATGCAAGCTGCACTGGGTCGCCGCCATCAGATAGTCGAGCGCAAAATCCCGGTCAGATACCGAATCAAGGCTATTGCCGGTCGGGCCATCAAAACCCAGCGTCGACGCCGTTTTAGCCCGATCGATCGGAAATCCCGTGCCCGCGAGAGCAGCCGCGCCCAGCGGCGATTCATTCATCCGCCGACGCGCGTCGGCAAACCGCGAACGGTCCCGCCGAATCATTTCATAATAGGCCATCAGATGGTGGCCGAGGCTGACCGGCTGGGCAGATTGCAAATGGGTGAAGCCCGGCATGATCGTATCAGCATGTTCTTCAGCCCGACCCACCAGCGCCTTTTGCAAAGCCGCCAGCGCCCCATCCGCCATGTCCATAGCATCGCGCACCCAGAGCCGGAAATCGGTCGCGACCTGATCGTTGCGCGAGCGCGCGGTGTGCAAGCGCCCCGCCACCGGCCCAACAATCTCTGAAAGGCGCGCTTCTACGTGCATGTGAATATCTTCAAGGTCGAGATTTTCCGTCACCCCGTCGGCTTCAAATTCCTGCGCGATCTGGTTCAGTCCGTGGATGATCTGCGTTGCGTCGTCCGCATCGACAATGTCCTGTTCCGCCAGCATCGCAACATGGGCGAGGCTCGCACGAATATCATGCCGCCATAATTTCTTGTCGAACGGGATCGAGGCGTTTATCTCGCGCATGATTGATGAAGGGCCATCGGCAAATCTGCCACCCCACATGATATTGGAATTCTTTGTGTCTTTTGTGATGCGTACCGTCCTGTCCATGGCCATATTTTTGAGCGTCGCGGCTTGCGATAGAGGCTCCAGCGAAGCGGAGCAAGAATTTGCTGGCGACAAAACAGAGGAAAATGGCGAGACGATTGAGAGCGGCCAGGGCATGGTCGGCAAGCTGGACATTTCCCAGCGCGGCACGGCGATGGTGGATACGCCATTCCAGGCACCCGACGGCAGCACCGTGCGATTGAAAGACTTCACCGGCAAGCCTTTGCTGGTCAATATCTGGGCAACCTGGTGCGCGCCGTGCATCGTCGAAATGCCGATGCTCGACAATCTGGCCGCGCGCGAAAAAAGTCGGATGAAGGTGCTGGTTGTGTCGCAGGATATTCAGGGCACAGAAAAAGTCGTGCCGTTTTTCGAACGCGGCAATTTTCAGGAACTGGAACCCTATGTCGACCCCGAAAATGGTTTGAGTTTCGGCTTCGGCTCCGGGTTGATGCCCACAACGGTGCTTTACGATGAGCAGGGTAAAGAAGTCTGGCGGGTGATCGGAGCCATGGATTGGGATGGTGCCAAGGCTGCCACCCTGTTGGAGGAAACACTAGCCAACGATTGAAATCTGATTTTCACATCAGCAAATTTGCGCCGGGACTGGCTTGAAACAAGCTTTTCTGACACCAGAAATCATTGCCTTCAAACCGGATTCGGTTATTCTCCAGCAATCTGGTCAAAAATGGAGAATGCGATGCGCCTCTGCAAATTACAAATCATATTGCCGGTTGTTGCCGGGCTAACTCTGCTTTCCGCCTGCGGACAAAATGCTGAAACGGGTGGCGTGTCCGAAGCAGCCAGCGTCGAGCTGGCCAATGGAATGACAGTGAAAGAACAGATCGAGGCACGCCAGAGCCATCTCAAAAAGATCGGCAAAGCATTCAAGACAATCAGCGACCAGTTGAAAGCCGGTTCGCCCGATCTGGCCCAGATTCAGGCTGCTGCGGCAAGTGTACCGAAAGAAGCGACGGGGATGACCGACTGGTTTCCGGAAGGTACCGGACCTGAATCGGGTGTAAAAACCGAGGCGCTGCCGATCATTTGGGAAGAAAAGGCTGATTTCGAAGACAAGGTAGCGGCCATGCAGGAGGCGGCCGCGAAACTCGACACGGTTGCACAGGGAGGCGATGTCGCAGCGATCGGCGCTGCGTTCAAGACCACCGGCGGAACATGCAAAGCCTGCCATGACAAATTTCGCGAGGACGACTAGCCGATCGTGACAAGCGAAGCTTCGCGAATTCTGGTCTGGGACGGAGCCATCAGGCTGGTTCACTGGCTGATGGTCGTCCTTGTCCCCCTGCTCTGGTGGTCCGCAGAGGAAGGCCATATGGACTGGCACAAAAGCTTTGGCGTAACCATGTTCGGACTGGTCCTCTTTCGGATGATCTGGGGATTGATCGGAACATGGACGGCCCGCTTCGCCCCCATGGTGCGCCGGATCGGAT
Source organism: Sphingomonadales bacterium (assembly GCA_024636595.1). Classification (GTDB taxonomy): domain Bacteria; phylum Pseudomonadota; class Alphaproteobacteria; order Sphingomonadales; family Sphingomonadaceae; genus Parasphingorhabdus. The sequence goes on from JAGXGT010000140.1 coordinate 18,430, forward strand.
CGCTGAAGACCTATATCGGTGACTTGCGCAGGAGAGAACATGGCGCAACCTTTGGCCACAGTCCGTTGGCGGCTCTCAGCGTGTTTGCCTTGCTGCATGCTCTGGCAACCCAGGTGACGACGGGACTATTCTCGGTCGATGTCGATGGCCTGGAATCCGGGCCACTCGCCGTGCTGGTGTCGTTCGAGGCAGGTCGGCAGTTCGCTGACATCCACGAATTGAACTTCAACTTTCTGGCATTGCTGATCGGGCTCCATATCACGGCGATCGCCTTCTACCATTTTGTGTTGAAAGAGAAACTTGTCGGGCCGATGATCACGGGTCGTCGGGCCCGCGCGGCCTTTTCCGATTCGCCATTGCCCGAGAATAGGGCGCGTCCATTGGCCATGCTCGCCGCCGCGGTCCTGTCGTTCGCGTGCGTCATGGCGGTGTTGAATTTCGGGTGAAGCAAATCGCTGAAAAACACCATCACCGATCTGGATCGGGAAGGTGGTGGGCGATGACGGGCTCGAACCGCCGACATCTTCGGTGTAAACGAAGCGCTCTACCAACTGAGCTAATCGCCCCATGACAAGATGCATCCTTGCATCCTTGAGGTCAGGCGAGCGCCATTGCCAAATCATGACGCTTTTGGCAAGCCTATTTGCGCCGATTTACTGACAAGACGATCAGCGACTGATTTTCCACACCGATCAGACATGATCATTTCCGGATTAACCAGAACTCTAGCTGACTCCGCGATTCGCCAGTTATACCTTATTATCCACAGCATATATCTGATGTATTTCAATGACTTAAAAAGATATTTAGCAAAATCCGAGGCTTGCCGCTGTCAATCTAAATATTTCATTTTTTTTACAGCACGGCTCTTGCTCGACTCACTCCGAGGGGCTTACTAAGGAAGCTCGGCTGATGGCCACGATTGCAATATCAGGCCTAATTTGAAAATGAAACTGATCGTTGAAAACGTGTTTTCAGCTTCGGACTACTGCGCCTGATTCATTCCCATGGCTGGGGGTATTGAAGGAAGCATAATTCAAAGTCGACGGTCAAACATACGGCGATGCGATTGCGCACGCCGATCGGGGAAGATGTCGGGGGATGCTAGTGAACGAGTATGTACAAAATCAGGATGGTGGGCTGTCCGCAACCAGTCCTGTTGTTGGGGAAAATGTTATTTCATCTGATCTGGAGACCATTTGGCTCAAAATCTGTGCCGGACTGCGCCGCGACTTAGGTGCGCAAATTTTCGGCCAGTGGATCAAACCGATCAAACTCTCGGGCTTTGATTCGGCTACGGGTGTATTGGATCTAGAGCTCCCTTCTGAATTCGCCGCGACCTGGGTTCGGGATCGCTATGCCGATCGTTTGCTGCTTGCTTGGAAAGCCCATCATCCGGCGGTCCGCGATCTGGTGTTTCAGGCCCAGTCAGGCGCTGCCAAAATTGCCCAGTTTTCGCCTGCCAACCGCGCAGCGGCACAGGCCAAACATGTCGTCGTCCCTGAAAACAAATTTCGCCTGGATCTGGATCCGCGCATGACCTTCGGCCAGTTTATCGCCGGTCATTCGAATGTTCTGGCGCTCAATGCAGCACAACGCACGGCGGCAGTGGAGAAACCCCTTTTCAGCCCGCTCTATCTCCAGTCTTCGACCGGACAGGGCAAGACGCATTTGATGCACGCCATCGGCCATGCCTTTCGCGAAGAATTTCCGTCGGCAACGATCATCTACATGTCGGCCGAACGGTTCATGATTGAATTCGTTTCCGCAATGCGCCGCAACGAAGGGATGGAGTTCAAGGCGTCGTTGCGGGAAGCAGACCTGCTGATGGTCGATGATATCCAGTTCATCGTGGGCAAAAATTCTACCCAGGAGGAGTTTCTCCACACGGTCGATTCGCTGATCAGTCGCGGCAAACGCGTTGTCGTGGCAGCCGATCGCCCGCCGCAAGCGCTGGATGGTGTCGATCAACGGCTGCTCTCGCGCCTGTCGATGGGACTGGTTGCCGATATCCAGTCAGCTGGTCTCGAACTGCGCCGCGACATTCTCAAGCACCGTCTCGCCACCATGCCGCACCAGCAGGTGTCGGAAGAGGTTGTCGAATTCCTGGCCCGCACGATCAGCCGCAATTTGCGCGAACTGGAGGGTGGTCTCAACAAGCTACTCGCCTATGCGCAGCTCACCGGGCGCGAAATCAGCCGCGAACTGGCCGAAGAACAATTGTCCGACATATTGAGCGCCTGTCGCCGCCGGATCACGATCGACGAAATCCAGCGCACGGTTTGCGAATATTATCGGCTTGACCGGAACGAGATGTCATCCAAGCGCCGTGCCCGTGCCGTCGCGCGGCCACGGCAGGTCGCCATGTATCTGGCAAAGGTGATGACACCCCGCAGCTACCCGGAAATCGGACGGAAATTTGGTGGTCGCGATCACAGCACGGTTATCCACGCCGTCAAGCTGGTCGAGCATCTGCGCGGCGAAGATAGCGAAATGGACAATGATGTCCGGATGCTGCTTCGCCAGCTTGAAAGCTGAGAGGCGCCTGGTTATTCTTTCTCGGGAGCGACCGAAATCCGCACCCGTTCGCCGCTGTTTCCGGGAAAATCGGTGAACATGGCTTCCACCAGATTGGGCACGAGATAGGTCAGGTTCTTTGAGCGCGACAGCGCCTCTGCCTTGCCCTCGAACAGGCGTTCACCGTCGACCGCCCGGTCAATCTTCATATCCAGTTCCGCGGTGTACACGGTAAAGCTGCTGACACCGTTATAACCGTAAAAGCCATAGCCCCCATATAGGAACGGATCATTGAAGCCATAGAGATAGCGGTGGCGCCCGTAATAGCCGCCGAATCGGCTGGGGGGATAAAATGGGTCATAATCGGCGACAACTTTGTCCCGCCCCTTGTCGATATCATAGTCCATGCTGACGATCAGTTCTGCCGCCGCCGGATCAGCGCTGCGCCGGTAGCCAAGGTCGATCATCCGTTGTTCGACCAGGGCTGCATATTGACCAAACTCGAGGCCGCCTGAAAGTTCCGGATCAGCGGCGACCACCGCAAAGCTTTGGCCGGTGGTGTCTGGAAGTGCGACAAACCGCTGGACGTCTGCGCGAAACGGTGTTGCACAGGCTCCCAGAGTCAGGACGGCAAGCGGAGCAAGCAACGAAAGCCCTTTGCGTGCAAAGCCATTTTTAGCGAAAAGAGTCATGTTTCTTCCTTCAGATTATCCAGCATCATTTCCTGTATGATAGAGAAACCGGGCTGAACCAGCTTTGAACGACGGCATAATGACGCTCTGGGGTCAGCTTGGACCCTTTCGGAGCAACTTGCACAAGAAAAAACAAGGCCGACAGCGGGATTCTGGCATCAAGTACCGACTATTTGGCGACCGAAACGTTCCAACCGGCTGCCGATCAGGCGGCAATTGGACAAAAGAAAACCCGCCACAATCGGGCGGGTTTTTCTGTGTAGATTAAAAAGGTTGCTTAAGCTGTTTGCAGCGCGGCAACCCGCTTTGTCAGACGGCTGAATTTCCGCGAAGCCGTATTCTTGTGATACAGACCCTTGCTCACACCGCGCGCCAGTTCCGGCTGTACGGCCTTCAGCGCTGCTGTAGCGACGTCTTTATCACCAGACTCAACGGCTGCATCCACGGCCTTGATCTTGGTGCGGATCTGGCTCAGGCGATTTTTGTTGATCGCGGTGCGGCGCGTGTTGCGACGGATACGTTTTTTTGCTTGCGGCGTATTAGCCATGAAAAACCCTCAAAATCTGAAATTAAATGCCGGGACGTTGCGTACCGCTTCCGGCTCAAGAC
>JAGXGT010000141.1 GCA_024636595.1 Sphingomonadales bacterium
AGCTATAACAATCATGACGGCGTTCCGCTCAGCCTGTCGCGGATGCCGTCCGACACCCAATATGGCATCTTTGAGATGGGCATGAATCACGCCCACGAACTGTCGGCGCTGACTCGTCTGGTGCGGCCGCATGCCGCGATCATTACTGCCATCGCGCCGGCCCATATCGGCAATTTTTCCAATGGCGAGGAAGGCATTGCCGATGCCAAAGCCGAGATATTCGAAGGCTTGATGCCCGGCGGCACCGCAATCATCCCGCACGATAGCCCGCACTATCAGCGGCTACGCAAGAAAGCGGAGCGCTCCGCAGGCGAGGTGATCTCGTTCGGATTTGAGGCAGATGCCGATGTCCGCGCGATCGATGTGGTTGCCGCTCCCCGGGGTGGCTCGCTGGTCACCGCAAAGCTTGGCGATCGCAGTCTCTGTTTCACGATTGCCGAGGCCGGGCTGCACTGGGTGTCCAATTCTTTGGCGATACTCGCCACAGTGCGCGCGGTCGGCGGCGATCTTGCCTCAGCCGGGCTGGCGCTTGCCGAAATGAGCGGCATTGACGGGCGTGGCCGTCGTCATCAGATCGCGCTCAAATCCGGCGGCAAGGCGATAGTGATTGATGAAAGCTACAATGCCAATCCGGCCTCGATGAAGGCCACGCTGCAACATTTCGCTGCGGAGCCGGTTGCTGGCCGCAAGATTGTCCTTCTGGGTGCAATGGGCGAGCTGGGTCAGCAATCCGCGCATTATCACGGTGCCTTGGCGGACGATATTCGACTGTCCGGAGCCGAAGCCATTATCTTGGTCGGCGACGATATGACACATACTGCCGCGAAACTGGAACAGGGCCTTGATCGAGGCGTGAAAATGTCACATGCCAGCAACGCTTCGGAGGCGCTGACCGAGGTCGCAAAATGGATCAGCGACGGAGACATCCTTCTGGTCAAGGGTTCAAATTATCTGGGGCTTTCCTCCGCGGTTTCCGCGTTGGTAAGCGGGGAGTATTGATGTTTTATTTGCTGGCTCAATGGCTTGAATTCGAAGGCATTTTCAATGTATTTCGCTACCTGAGCTTTCGCTCCGGTGCCGCCGTATCGACCTCCCTGTTCATCGGCCTGCTGATTGGCCCCAAGTTCATCAACATGCTGCGCATGCGGCAGGGCAAGGGACAGCCGATCCGCGAGGACGGCCCGATCACCCATCTCAAAAAGGCGGGTACGCCAACCATGGGCGGCCTGATGATCCTGATTTCGGTAGTTCTGTCGCTGCTGCTGTGGATGGATCTCAGCAATATATTCGTATGGGCGTGCATTTTTGTGACCCTCGGCTTTGGCGCGATTGGCTTCATGGATGATTATGACAAGGTCCGCAAAGCCAGCCACAAGGGCATTCCGGGCCGGGTCCGGCTGTTGCTCGAATTTGTCATCGCCGGTTTCGCCACCTGGCTGATCGTACAGCAAATCGGCACCAGCCTGTATGTTCCCTTCTTCAACGACGTGCAGATCGATCTTGGCTATTTCTACATACCGTTTGCCATGTTCGTGATCGTTGGCGCCGGCAATGCGGTCAATCTGACCGATGGTCTTGATGGTCTTGCGACCATGCCGGTGGTAATTGCCAGCGCGACCTTTCTGGTGCTCGTGTACCTGTCCGGTAATGCGGTTTTCTCCGAATATCTGGGCATTCCGTTCGTGCGCGGCGCCGGCGAACTGGCGATTTTTTGCGCCTGCGTGATCGGTGCCTGTCTCGCCTTTCTGTGGTTCAATGCGCCGCCAGCCGCCGTTTTCATGGGTGATACCGGCAGTCTGGCGCTGGGCGGCGCGCTCGGCGCGATTGCCGTGTCGATCCATCACGAAATCGTACTCGCGCTGGTTGGGGGCCTGTTCGTGCTCGAAGCGGTTTCGGTCATTGTCCAGGTGTTCTTCTTCAAGCGTACCGGTCGCCGCGTGTTCCGCATGGCGCCGATCCATCACCACTTTGAACAGCTTGGCTGGTCCGAATCCACCATTGTGATCCGCTTCTGGATCATCAGCCTGGTGCTCGCGCTGGCCGGATTGGCGACGTTGAAACTGAGATGATTGTCTCCCCCGCCTTTGCCGGAAAACGCTATGCCATCCTCGGATTGGCCCGATCCGGCATGGCGGTGCTCGAAAGCCTGCACGCGAGTGGCGCAGAATTGCTCGCCTGGGACAATCGCGAAGAATTGCGCGAGAGCGTCGCCGACAAGGTGCTGATTGCCGACCCCCTGGAATCCGATCTGACCGGTTATGACGCAATTGTTGTATCTCCGGGCGTGCCGCTGAACAGCCACCCGATTGCCCGCAAGGCCAAAGCCGACGGCGTGCCGATCATCGGAGACATTGAGCTCTTTGCTCAGGCGCGATCGGCGTTGCCACCGCATCGGGTCGTCGGCATCACCGGCACCAATGGCAAGTCGACCACGACCGCGCTTGTTCATCACATATTGGCAAGCGCCGGCGTGCCGACCGTGATGGGCGGCAATATCGGTCTGCCGATCCTGTCGCAAGAGCCCCTCCCGGAGGGCGGCGTCTATGTACTGGAGCTCTCCAGTTACCAGATCGATCTGACCAACAGCCTCGATTGCGATGTCGCGCTGCTGGTCAATATCAGTCCCGACCATCTCGATCGCTATGACGGCTTTGACGGATATGCGGCGGCAAAAGCCCGCCTGTTCGATATGCTGGGCTCCGATCACACGGCGATCTTCGCCAGTCCAGATGGCAAGACTCAATTGGCTTTGCAAGGCTTGCGCGATCTGGGCAGGGTGCAACATATCGTCGACACAAGTGCGCGCGAAATTGCCGGGCAACCGGATTGGCCATCGCTGCAAGGCCCCCATAATCTGCAAAATGCCATCGCGGCCGTCGCTACCGTCGAGGCGCTGGGCATCGACGAAGCGCAATGGCGCCCCGCTTTGGAAGCCTTTACCGGTTTGCCGCACCGCATGGAGCGGATTGCGGAATCCGATGGCGTCTTGTTTGTCAACGACAGCAAGGCAACCAACCCGGCCTCAACCGGTCCGGCGCTAGGGGCCTATCCGAAAATTCACTGGATATTGGGGGGCCTGCCGAAAAGTGACAGTCTGACGGAGTGCGAGCCCTACTACGATAATGTCGTCCGTGCTTATACCATCGGTGAAGCTGGGCCATTGTTCGGGAAATTGCTGGCCGATCATGTGCCGGTTGAATCCTGTGAAATGATGCTGACCGCAGTGCAACGGGCGGCTGCCAATGCGAGCCCCGGCGATGTGATATTGCTGTCACCGGCCTGTGCTTCTTTCGACCAGTTCCGGGACTTTGAAGCGCGCGGCAATTGTTTTCGTTGCGCGGTCAATTCGGTGATCGAGAACAAGCTGATCGGTACCGCCAAAGGGGAGGTAACGCGATGAGCCTATCTGAACAAGGCGGCGGACCGGCCAGCCCGCTTCCGGAAATTGCTGGCGGCCTCAAGAAAAAGCGTTTCCAGTTGCAATCCCGCCTCGGGCGCAGTGATCGGTCGCCGCTGGCGATCTGGTTCTGGGAACTGGACCGGGTGTTGCTTGGACTGATTCTGACGCTGGTCGCGATCGGCCTGATCGCCGTGGCCGCAGCTTCGCCCGTCACAGCGCTGAAGCAAAGCACCGCAGCGGTCACCGTCGAGCCGCTCTATTATTTTTATCGCCAGCTCGGCTGGGTGATCGTCGGTGTCCCGTTGATGCTGGTGGTTTCGATGCTGCCCAAGGAACAGGCCCGGCGGTTCGCGATCTTGGCGGCTCTGGTGGCGTTCATCCTGCTGTTTCTGGTGCCGGTGTTCGGCAAATCGGTCAACGGCGCGCAGCGCTGGATTGGCTATGGTTTCGCAACGATCCAGCCGGGCGAGTTTCTCAAGCCGCTGTACGCCGTGACACTGGCATGGCTGCTGTCACTCAGAATCAAGGATCCTGCTTTACCGGTGATTTCGCTATCGGTGATCCTGACCGGGATCATCGCCATCCTTATGATGATGCAGCCCAATCTGGGCGAAACGATCCTGATCTGCGGTATCTGGTTTGCGGTGATGACCGTCTCGGGTCTGTCGGCGCGCTTGATCGCAGCGATCGGCATCGCGGGTGTCGGCGGTCTGGTCGGCGCCTATTTCCTCTATCCGGTGGCGACCCAGCGGATCAATGCATGGCTGTTCGGCGGCGGCGAATATGATCAGGTGATGCTCGCGCACAAGGCACTGACAGGCGGCGGATTGCTCGGCACCGGACCGGGACTCGGGACGGCCAAATTCAAGCTGCCGGAGGCGCATACCGACTATATTTTCTCGGTCATCGGCGAAGAATTCGGCCTGCTCGCCTGTATGGCCATAGCGCTGGTATATCTCGCGATCATCGTCCGCGTATTTCTGCGTCTGCTCGACGAGGAGGATAATTTTATCATACTCGCCGTCTCCGGCCTGACCGCGCAGTTCGGCGGACAGGCCCTGATCAACATGGCGGTCAATCTGCAGCTTTTTCCCTCGAAAGGCATGACTCTGCCCTTGGTCAGCTACGGCGGATCATCGATTCTCGCGCTCTGTATCGGCATCGGACTTTTGCTCGCATTTACCCGGCGGAACCCGTATCTTGACCGTTCACAATATGTCTCGGCCTGGCCCGAGCGAGGACGGATAGCGGTATGAGTTTTTCGAAACATTATGTTTTGGCGGCGGGCGGCACCGGCGGCCATATGATCCCCGCCTATGCGCTGGCCAAGGAGCTGACTTTGCGTGGCCATCGGGTCGCACTGATCACCGATGCGCGCGGCGAAAAAATACCCGGCATGATCAGCGACGGTCAGGTCCATGTGCTGCCTGCGGGCCGTATCACCAAGGATCCGCGTAGCTGGCTGGGCGGCGTTCGGGCGATTCTCAAGGGCCGCCGGATGGCGATGCAGCTCTATGAAACATTCCAGCCGTCGGCGATTATCGGCTTTGGCGGCTATCCGGCCTATCCCGCGCTGCTCGCTGCGAACAGCCGGGATATTCCGACCATAGTCCACGAACAGAATGCGGTGCTGGGCCGGGTCAACCGGCTTGCGGCGCGTTCGGTCAATGCTATTGCTACCGCCTATCCAGATGTCCTGCGGATAAAGCCGAAATATCAGGACAAGGTCCATCTGGTTGGCAACCCGGTGCGCGAGGAAGTGGTCGCGCTGCGAACCGAGCCTTATCCCGCTTTGTCCGAAGAAGGTATTTTCCGCGTGCTGGTCACCGGCGGCAGTCAGGGTGCGTCAATCCTGTCCGACGTCGTGCCGGACGCGATGGCGATGCTGCCAATGCACTTGCGCCGCCGCCTGCAGATCACCCAGCAATGCCGCGAAGATGATATCGAGCGTGTACGGGCGAAATATGCCGAACATGATATCCCGGCGGAACTGGCTACCTATCTGCCCGACTTGCCGCAGCGTCTTGGCTGGGCGCATCTGGTGATTGGCCGGGCAGGGGCCTCGACGATTGCCGAACTGACCACTGCCGGTCGTCCGGCGATCCTGATTCCGCTGCCGAGCGCGATGGACGATCACCAGACCTATAACGTCAAAGAAATGGTCGCATCCGGCGGCGCGCGGGCGATTTCCCAGTCGCGCTTCACCGCCAAGGAGCTCGCAAAGCAGATGCAGAAAATGGCCTTGCAGCCAGGCGCACTCGAAAATGCCGCACGCTTTGCAGCGAAATGCGGTCGGCCCGAAGCGGTCAATGATCTCGCCGATCTGGTCGAAAGCATCGGCACCTCGCCGCTGGGCACGACGATGAAGGTTGAGAAAGAAATGCCGAATCCATTGGCGTCCCGCAAAGAAGCGCTGGCTAAGGATATTGCACAGTGAAGGGTGTGGGCACGGATATCGGAACAATCCATTTTGTCGGCATTGGCGGCATCGGCATGTCGGGGATCGCCGAAGTGATGCACAATTTGGGTTATCAGGTGCAAGGCAGCGATATCGCCGAAAGCTACGTGGTCGAAGGTTTGCGCGCCAAGGGCATTGACGTAAAAATTGGCCACAGCGCCGAAAATGTCGAAGGGACCGCCGTGGTGGTCACGTCAACGGCGGTCAAGCGCGGCAATCCGGAAGTGGAAGCGGCGCTGGCCAGCCGGATCCCTCTGGTCCGCCGGGCAGAAATGCTGGCCGAACTGATGCGGCTCAAATCGACCATCGCGATTGCCGGTACCCACGGCAAGACTACCACCACCTCGATGGTCGCGGCAATGCTCGACGCCGGCGGTATTGATCCGACTGTGATCAACGGCGGCATTATCAACCAATATGGCTCCAACGCCCGCCTCGGCGACGGCGAGTGGATGGTGATCGAGGCCGACGAGAGCGATGGCAGTTTTCTCCGGCTCGACGGCACCATCGCTGTGGTCACCAATATCGACGCCGAGCATCTCGATCATTACGGCAGCTTCGACAAGATCAAAGACAGCTTTCTCGAATTTATCGAAAATGTGCCCTTCTACGGCGCAGCAATCCTGTGCATTGATCATCCCGAGGTCCAGGCCTTGTTACCACGCATCCGGGACCGGCGGATCATCACTTATGGGTTCTCCGCGCAAGCCGATGTCAAGGGGATCAATGTCACACCGATTCCGGGCGGCAATCGCTTTGATGTCGATATCCGCGACCGCGATGGCGAAACCAGAAGAATTACCGGCATCGAATTGCCGATGCCGCCAATGCCGACAAAATGGATTGTTCCGATATCCGTGCC
>JAGXGT010000142.1 GCA_024636595.1 Sphingomonadales bacterium
CTGCTCGGCGCGCCGCGGGGGCGCAAATTGTGGATCGCGGGTCGCGCCAAGATCGACGACTGGGGCAGCCGACCGGCCGCCGAAATCCATCTCGAGGATGCCGCCTGGGCGGATTGAGGCCACGGCACAGCCGCGTCCGGGCGCGCACCCGCTGCCGTGCCGGCGATGATGCCGCGACCGGCATTTGCGGCCTTCGCCAGCCACAAGGCGCAAAGCCGCACCCGGTCTGCCCCGACCCCGGGAAACAGGCCCGAAATTCCGGCGAAAAGAGGGTTGACCAAAGCCGGCCACCCCCCTAATGGCCGTGGCTCGCTGACCAGCAATTGGTATGGCCCCTTCGTCTAAGGGTTAGGACGCGGCCCTTTCACGGCTGAAATACGGGTTCGAATCCCGTAGGGGTCACCACGCATATTTCCCTTTTATATCAATAGCTAAATGCGGTTTTTGGGGAAATTTAGTGCCGCGATTTCCGAGAGTTAACCGGACTAGAACCCCTGTTTCAAATACAGAGACTGATTCCAGCGAGACTTAAGCCTCGAAATATCGCTCGAGTCTCAAACCGGCAAAAAAGTGTTTTCAAAACGAGCCGTACTGAAGTCGCAAAAGGAACCGATACGGATTCAACGGCTTCCGCTCGGCTGATGACTCGTTTTCAAATATTCGCCGCGGACCAACCCTGCGTCCGCTTTGCGCCCTAATTATTGCCATTCCACTGGACTGGCGCTGATGCCGGAAGCGGTCGTACATTCATCGTGAGTGATCGCAGTGACCAAGGCGCCGAGCCGCAAGAGTATTCCTCGGTGATAACTTTCGTGGGTGACCTTGCGGATCCAGGATCACTGTGGTGGAACTGCGTATAAAGTACTGCAAGTCCCTCGCAAAAACTCACAAGAAAATTTTGAAGCAGGCCCAGACGTTTTCCGGTAGTTAAAACGATACATAGGAATCGATGGTAACAGGGGTAAGGAAGACAGACGGTGAGTGAAGATGGTTCAGAGCCGGAAGAACTTTTCCACCCCGCGTTCGTCGCCCGCGCCCTTGAATGGACCGAGCAACTGACGCCAAAAGAGCTCTTAGCCGCGGCTAAGATCGATCAGAAGAGTGCGAGCGGCTATATTCCGGAGGCCGCGCTAGTGAGGCTGGTTCGCCGACATCGGGTCGAGGGAACCAAAGAGTTGAGCGATCGGCTGAGCCATCCGCTGATCATGCGCGCCTATGCATTCGCCCACACCGTCTGCAAGAAGTTCGGCAACGAGCAGCAGGAGCTTGTTCAAGAGGCAATGACTGCCTTCCTCGACGATCTGGCAAAGAAGGACTCGATCGATTGGTGGGAAATCACCTTTCATCGAGAGCTCAAAACCCGGATCAAGGACGCCTATCGCCGATTGTTCAAGCGCCATCGCGTCCGTAGCGTCATGTTCGACGAGGAGCATGAGCGCAGCGACGGCGGGGCGCTCGCGGCACGGCTGGCGCGCGACGCATCGTTGGCAGCGATCGCCGAGAAATATCTTAAGACGCCCGAGCGCCGCCGCCTGTTCATGCTGATCATGTCCGGCGACCTGCCGATCGAGGCACCCGACGGGTCCGAAGACCTGGTCCGGCTGACCGGCAAGGCGAAGAGCACGCTGGCGGGACTCAAGCAGCAATTTACGCGCATCATACAGGATGCGCTGGCGGAGAAGGAACTATGACCAAAGCCAATCCTGACCTCGGCAGCCTGGCCGAGAAGTTCATCGAACAGGGCATTTGGGACGCCGAACTGGTCGCTCGTCTCGACGATGCCGCAATCGATGAATTGTTTGAGCACCTCGTGGCGCACTCGGCCGTCGAAACGGCGGCGGCGACCGCCGACGTGGAGTCGGTGGTGCTGGACGACGAGCAGCAGGCTGCGATACTCAGCCTGCAGAGTTATTATCTCGGCGAAGTCGCGCGCCGTCCCGAAGCCGGGTCTGCCGAACAGCAATTGGCGCGCCCGTCGACATGGCTCGCGATCGAACCGGCAGTGCGCGACCGCGACTTCCTGATTCGGCTTCAGCAGCGCCGGCTGCACGGCCTCGGCCAGCGCTGCCTTCGCGACCTTGCCGATTTACTCGGTCAATCGCGCACCGCTGTGCGGGACTTTCTTGCCGGTCCGCCGGGCTATGGGCTGGCGACGGCCGAGAATCGCAACCGCGGCAAGCCGCAAGACGATGGCGTCGAGGAATTCGCCGCAGCGCTCGCCCGGTCCGAGGTCCCCGATGTCTTCAAACGACGATGGCAGGAAGACGAGCCATGACCGCATTCGATCTTGCGAGGCTGGCTGCACGACAGCTTCGCGGCGAGTATGTTTCGTTAGACGCCGATGGACCGACGGCGGTGGCGGCTGCGGCCGCTGCGCTTGGACTCAAGATTGAGCTGGTTCCACCCGGCGATGCATTGATCGGGACGAGCGATGCAAAGCTGCTGCGCGAATGGGATAGGATCTACGTCCGCAAGGACGTCTCGGACGCAGATGGAGCCGCCTTCGCTGCCCACGAGCTCGGTCATTTGCGACTTCATCGTCCGCAGGATGCCTGCACCGGGTCGGATCCCGACGCCCGCAGCTCGCGGGCTCTTGCCCGCGTCGATTCCTATGGACCACGGGAACGGCGTGAATTGCAGGCCAATGTCTTCGGCCGCGAGTTCCTCCTGCCGCGCGCGTTGGCCGAGCGCCTGTTCCTCAACGAACGCAAGAACGCTGCAGAGATTGCGGGCTTGCTCAAATTGCCGCCCGCCCTCGTTCGCCGGCAGTTGTTGGACAGTCTTCTAGGGCCAGACGTCGCAGAGCCCAAGAATGGCGGCGGCGGCGCTGCCAAGCCCGACCATAGCCAAATCGATGCCGCGCGGTTCGAGGGCCCCGCCCTGCTGCTTGAGGCTGGGCCGGGATCCGGCAAAACGCGCACTTTGATAATGCGGGTCGACCATCTCCTGACCACGCGCCGGGTCGCGCCCGATCAGATACTCGCTCTAACCTTCTCGAACAAGGCGGCCGGCGAAATCGCCGAGCGGATCATGTTCGCCAACGCTGAGGCGGCGGCGGAGATGTGGACCGGAACCTTCCATGCGTTTGGTCTCGACCTCATTCGGCGCTATTATGACCGGCTCGACCTTCCGGCCAGCGTGCAACTGATCGATCGCGCCCAGGCGATCGAATTGCTGGAGGATCGGCTGCCCCTGATGGGGCTAAAGCATTATCACGACCTGCGCTATCCGGAGCAGGCGTTGAGGACTATCCTCGGTGCGATCTCACGCGCCAAGGACGAGCTGGTCGATGCCGAGGAATTCGGCCGACGCGCCGGCGATGCCTTTGCGGCGGCCAAGACAGCCGAGGAGATCGAGGCCGCCGAGCGCGCTTGCGAGGCGGCGCGGGTCTACGAGATCTATACGGTCGCGCTTCGGGAAGCAGGCGCCGTAGACTTCGGCGACCTGGTGATGTTGCCGACCCGATTGCTGCTCGAAAATGAAGGCGTAAGGCAGCAGGTCGCCGCGCGGCACAGCCATGTGCTTGTCGACGAATATCAAGACGTCAATCGGGCCAGCGCCCGGTTGCTTATCGAGCTTCGCCGGGAGGGGTCGCAGCTTTGGGTGGTAGGCGACGCCCGGCAGTCGCTCTACCGGTGGCGCGGTGCGTCCTCCGCCAACATGGCCGGGTTTGAGGCCGACTTCCCGGGCGGCAAGCGACTTCCGCTCGACCGCAATTATCGCTCGACCGACCATATCGTGACGCTCGGCAAGGTGTTCGCGCGCGACATGCGGGCCGGCCGCAACGGGCTTTCCTATAATGCCGAAGCCGATCGCGAGGAGCAGGGGACGGCGACGCGGTTATTGGTCGGGCTCGACGACGCCTGCGAAGGCGAATTGCTCGCTCAAGAGATCATCCGCTTGCGTGAGGCCGGCGTGCCGCTCGGCGATCAGGTGGTGTTGGCGCCAACCAATGCCCGGCTCGACATCGCTGCCGATATCTTGGCGCGTCACGGTCTTGCCACCAGCCATCTAGGCTCTTTCTTCGAGCGCGAGGAGGTCCGCGATCTGTTCGCGGTGCTCGCATTACTGGCCGAAGCCAATGGCGGCGCTCTGGTGCGGGTCGCTGCGATGCGCGAGATCCGGGTCGGTGCCGCCGATGTCGGCGCGATCGTCCGACAAGCGCTCGATGAACGTGAGTCGGTAGTGTCGCTCCTCTGCCGCGCCTCCGGCATCGAGGGGATGAGCGCGAACGGTGCGGCGGCGCTCGAGCGGCTTGGCGCTCAGCTCGACGGCCTCACCCCGTACACACCGGCGTTCGACGTGGCGGCGAGTTGGCTGATCGACCGATCCAACTATCTGCGCGACCTCGCCTCTGCGCCCGGCCCAGCCGGCGCTTCGGCCCGCGCGGCGATCCAAGCGCTCTTGACCTTCCTCGATCAGCGCGAGCTTGGCGGCCAGCCGCTCAGCCCGGCGCGTGCGCTGAAACGCATGCGCAACATCATGCTGCTGTCCGACGATCGCGATCTCCGCAGCGTCACCTTGGGGAGAGATTCCGATGCAGTGCATCTGATGACCATCCATGGCGTAAAAGGCTTGGAATTTCCGGCCGTCCATGTCGTCGGACTGCACAAGAATTGCCTGCCCGGCATCTTCCGGCGCGACGCCAGCCCGCATCCGCCGGGTCTGATCGAGCCGGAAACGCGAGAAACCCATCTCGAGGAAGAGGAATGCCTTTTCTTCGTCGCTATCTCGCGGGCCGAAGATCATTTGCGACTCTACCATAGCGAGAAAGCCAATGTGCAGAAGCGGCAGCCCTCGCCCTTTCTGGCCCGGCTCGGGCCGCTCGAACGGCAGAATCTCGGCAGTCCAACCATCGCGATAAGTCCAGTGGCGCCGCCGCTCGCGCCGATCGCCACCGACGCGATCAATCTGTTCGACATGCGCGACTACGAGAAGTGCCCGCTTAAGATCGCTTATCGCCGCTATTTCGGTATCCCTGGGCGGCGTCACGAGTCGCCGTTCCTGAAAACGTCGGGCGTTCTTTACCAACTGGTCGACCGGGTCGCTGAGGTCGCAGGGCCGGCTGTTGAGAGCGGGGTCGTCCAACTGCTCGACCAGATCTGGAGCGATCGCGGCCCGGCGGATCATGGCCTTGCAGCCGATTATCGCGACCATGCCGGCCGCCAGGCGGCAACGCTCGCCCAGCTAGCCAACGGATTCGATGCGGTTGATTTCAAGCGGATCGAACTGCCAATCTCAGGCGGGGCGATCCACATCGGCGCTCCTCTGGTGAAGCAGAGCGTGTCCGGAACCCAAATCCGCTTTCTCGATGCGGGTAGGCGCCGATCGAAAAGCGGCAATGATGCCTCCGCAGGCCTGCTCTTGTCGGCAGCCCGCCTTGCATTTGGTGCGAACGCAGCTGTGTCGATTGGGCACGTAACCGGCGGCGATATCGTCCCGGTGACGCGCGATGCAGTCAAAAGCGCTGGCGATGTCGACGCCGCCGGGAGGGTCCTGGCGGCGATCAACAGCGGCATGCTGCCCCTGAAACCGACCGCCCATAATTGCGGGCGCTGCCCCTATTTCATCGGCTGTCCGGCGGTCGGCGCGCCGGAGCCCTGCTGATCTTCGGATCAGACGAAATCCGGCGCTCAATTCGATGACTCCGTATCCCTGGCAATTTCGCCGGGACCAAAGACGGAGTTTAAATCCCATGCCCACCGATATCTTCATCAAGCGCAGCGGTAGCCTCGAGGTCCAGCACCGCAAGGTCGAGACGCTGGACTTTGCCGCCCTGCAGAAGGAGCTCAACAAGGCCTTCGGCGCCGGCTCGCTCTTTCTCGAGGACGAGGACGAGCCGCTGTCGCGCGACCGCCGCATCGACACCCCGAGCCTCTTCGTCCACCACAGCCGCTGCAAGCGGATTGAGGTCACCGTCCGCTATGCCGGCCGGACCTTCGAGCACAAGTTCGGACCCGGCACGACCCTCAAGACGATCAAGCGCCGGGCCGAGAAGAAGCTCGATATCGACGCCACCGACGCCGCCGAGCTCTCGCTCCAGATCGCCGGCACCAACGACCGGCCAGATGAGGCGACCCATGTCGGCTCGGTGTCCGACCCGAGCACCTGCTCAGTGGTCTTCGACCTCGTTCCCTCCGACCGGATCAATGGCTGACATGACGCCCGATCGAGCCATGTTTGAGCGTGACCTTGCCGCGGCGACCTTCCTCGAGGGCGTCGCGCGCAAGCGCTGGACGTTCGTCACCGTTAGCTGGCCATTCGCGCTTTTTGCGATCATCGCTGGCGACGGGGAAATCTTCCACTTGCGGATGAACCTAGAGGGCTATCCTGCGGCGTTGCCGACCGGCGGGCTGTGGGATCTGGGGACCGATGCCATCCTCGGCGCGGATCGCTGGCCGAAAGGTGACGCCGCCTTCAGCAGCGTGTTCCGGCGCGACTGGCAAGGGGCGACGGCTCTCTATTTTCCGCTCGACCGGGTGGCGCTCAACGGCCACCACGACTGGCCCTCCAATTACCCGCACCTCCGCTGGCACCAGGAAAAGGGCTTCGTCCAATATCTCGGCGAGGCTCATCGCCTGCTCAATTCGCGAGGCTACCATGGCATCTGACGGCAAGCGTCTCCGCATCTCCTGGCTCTCATGGTGGCGGCTCGTGCGCCAGCTTCGTCGCCGCGGCGGCGGCCGGCGCGAGAGCGGCGCCTTTCTGCTCGGACGGCGTGACGAACAGGGCGGCGCGATTTCCGACTTCGTCTTCTACGACGACACCGACCCCGGCGCTTTGTTACGCGGCTATGTGCATCTTGCCGGCACTGCCCTCAACAAGGTGTGGGAGCGCTGCGCAGAAACCGGCCTAGAGGTGCTGGCCGACGTGCATACCCATCCGGGCCGGGCCGACCAAAGCCCGTCCGACCAAGAGCACCCGATGGTCGCGATTAGGGGCCATATTGCGGTGATTATCCCCAACTTTGCCCGATCGACGCTGAACCTGCGCGGGGTCGGTGTCTACCGCCATTTGGGCGCCAGGAATTGGATCGTGCTGCCGGCACCGAAGCCCGGTTGGCGCGGCCTCACTTTAGAAGAGGACAAATAGAATGAAGGAAGCTGACTTTGCCGCCTTTCTCGACAGCTTCAACCGGCTCGCCAAGCTGGATCTCGACCTTGGCAAGGCGGGCGACCCAGAAGCGGCCATGGCGCGGCTGCAGGGCTATGCCGTTCACATTCGTGTCGGTGCTGAAGTCGCAAGCAGCGCCGCGCATCAGATTGCCATACTGACGCTGGTCAACATCCTGTCGCGCTTCGCGCTCGGCGGCGTGACCCTGTCCGGCATGCTCGACGCACCGATGTTGGCGCCTTGGCCTGGTCGGACCCTGATGGCGGCGGTCGAGGGGCTTGGTGGCGCAGCTGGACAACCGGCCGATGATTGCCCCACCACCGTTGTGGGCACCGTCGACGACCTCGTCGACCGCACCGTCCAACTGACCTTTGAGGGATGGCGCGGAGGTATCGTCCCTGCAGGCGGCGCCCGGCTTGATGAGACAAAGGGGACGGCACTGTCCGCCGTGCTCGCGGCGGCGATCGGCGCGGCCGAGACCTTCGCCATGCTGCGCGAAGAGGTCGACGCCGGCCGGCGCCTGCGGGGACTGTCGATCTGGAGGCCGGACGGTGATCAGGACTGGTTGTCGCCAGCAAGCGACGGGCCGCCGCTTCACCTTTTACCCACCCGGCTCTGGATCCTTGGGCTCGGCCATCTCGGACAGGCCTTTCTCTGGTCGCTCGCCATGTGCCCTTATGCTGATCGGGCCGAGGTGAGCCTGGTCCTTCAGGACATGGATGACATCACCCAATCAACGGCGAGTACCTCCATTCTGACTATGAAGGTGGCGCGCGGCCGAAAGACCCGCGACGTCGCCCGCACCTTGGAGGCGATGGGCTTCTCGACGGTGATCATCGAGCGGCCGTTTGACGACCAGTTCAAACGGCGACCGGAGGACCCATCGGTGCTGATTTGCGGCGTCGACAATGCCCATGCCCGCAGCCAGCTCGAAGGGCCCGGTTTTCCGCTCATCGTCGAGGCCGGGATCGGCCGGTCCGCTCAGGACTTTCAAGCGATCCGGCTCCATACCTTCCCGTCTCGTCAAAAAGCGGCCAATCTCTGGAAGACAGAGATGATGGACGCGAAGGCAGCGGTCGCCGAAAGGCCAGGATATCAGCACCTGCGGGAGCGCGGCGTCGACGATTGCGGCTTGGCTCGGCTTGCGAGCACTGCGGTTGGCGCTCCTTTCGTCGGGACCGTGGCCGGCGTGCTGATGCTCGGTCAGATCCTGCGTTTGTTGCACGGCGACCAAGTAGATGCGGTGATCGACCTCGATCTTCGGGCACTTGATGCACGTCGGGCGGTACCGAACGCCAATCCCTTCGCGCTCAATCCGGGGTTTCAGATTTGCGATGTCTGATTGCGCGGTCGGGGGATAAGTGATCGTTCAACGCGCACGTAAACATATAATGCTGCCTCAATCCCGGATAAATAGGTGTCGCTTAAGGTCTCCCAGCTTCCCTTGGAGCGCGATCCGCTTGTCTATTACCTTTCTTGCCTCATTCTCCAGCAAAGGGATTCTCCGCCGCGCCTGTTCTGCCTCAGTCTCGGTTTTGTCAGAATTGAAGATTCCCCAGAACCTTTCAACCTTTGATACCACGGAACTCATCTCATTAAGAGCTGTGCAGATCTTTTCGTGGTGTTGCGCGAGATCGGAACATTTTCGCTCCATGGCTTGCAAGTCTGGACCGGCCTCGTCGCGCTCTAACTGAAGTTCCCTTTTTGCCGTTTCGTCGAGAACAGGCTGAGGAAAGTCGGCGTTCACGATCTTGCGCAAACCGCCGAACGCGTCGATCCAATGGCACTCCCGACTGTGCAGCCAACGCGCCAGTTCGAGCGATCGTTTGAATTTGGGGGCTAGTTCCACCACCTTCGCAGAGAATCTAGATGAACCCAACTCACGCCACAGCTGACGAAGTTGCGGATTCTGATGAATCCCGCGATGCAATTGATCCCAGTGTTGAGATATCCTATTTTGAACGTCCTTCGATTGTCCAATATAGACGTCATCGCCACCCCATATGGCGTAAATACCAATGGTATGTGTTGCACATATATTCGGAGTAGGAACCCGTTGCAGGTCCTGGGTGATCGTAATCTTGGCCGAGATCGACTGCCCGACAGGCTCGCCTATCTCAATCTCGTATGTGGCACCGGAATCTAGGAGCGGAGCGATGATCGCTGCGGTTCGCCTGTCGATGTGGCCGATCGTGTCCCCTTTTACGGTGACCGCGATTGCATTTGTGTCATGAGAGTTGTGCGGTTCGCGAGCAAGGGAAGGTCGCATGTGCAACAACCGAAGGGCTTCAGTCGGGGTGAAGCCATGGTATTTCATACCAACCACGTTAGCAGTGACGGTGGTCTTCATTGGCTGTCAGTCGGGCGGTAGGTCGCGACATCGGGAAACACCTCAATTATGTGTTTGGAGAGCGCATGCCCCTTTCTCAAGCCCATCACGTGCAATGCTACCTGATAGGCTGCGTCCCAAGCTTCCCGGGTCGTTGGCCCCTTCATGGCCTCATCGTTGAGGAAATTCACCAGAACCAAGTAAGCTGGCACACCTTGCTCACGAAGAAAGTGTAGGTGGGCGATCCGATTGGCAAGCTGGTAGAAATGGTCTGTCCAAGGGGCTCTTGACACCCTTGCATCTAATCTCTCTGCGCAACTGACCAGCGCCCTATTGATTCGCTCACGTGAATCTGGTCGTGCGGCTGTTCCAGGTGAACACATTTCCGCGACATGGGCCTTCGCTTCAACCAACAGAACGTCGCCACGGTCAGAAACGCCCAGCGCATCCCATTGGGGGCCGCGCTCAGGCCAAAACTCCTTGAGAGCAGGTCGCAGGTGCGATAGCCCGACGCGGTCCAGAAAGTCGCCGTCTCGGTATTCGGCAAAATCGTCATGCTCCAGCGGCGACCGCCACTCTATCCGGTTCGATCCAGAAAGCTTCGCAAGGATCGGTTCGTCCAGCGAGGTCCAGTGATCGTTCACGGCCTGCTGGATCCACAGTAAGCTTCCCTTGGTGCCGAGCGGTTGAACAACCCGCGTCACAGGCCGGTGGCCAGAATGGGAGTGCTTGGGATCAATTGCGCGGAGCCGGGCTGTGGGTTCCCAAAATGTGCAGCCAGTTGAAGCGTGCGAAGCAGTGGTAGGCCGGATGGCACCGCCGCTCTTTCGGGGCGGTACTTTTTGAGATGGCTCGTGATCTCGCAGATGAAGTCGGCCACGCGAACTACGCGCCCGCCGCCAACCTCGGTTCTCACCCCTCCTGCCATCAAGAAGAGGCCGACCTGATCCAGATCGCTGGGAAGATTGAGTCCATTGAAGAGGGACGGAACGAACCGACGTCCACGCTCAAATTTGGCAGAAAATCGAGCCTCTCGTTTCTGCCACGAATCCGCATCCAGTGAGCATTCTACATGGATTAGATGACCCGTCATTGGATTAACGGCTACGATGTCGAGTTCACCTTCGTAGCCGCCCTTTGCACGCGGTCCGACCAACACCGACTGGCGCACAAAGTAACCGCGATACTCAAGCCACTCGGCGGTCAACTGCTCCAAATGATTGCTCACGCATCCCCCTTACCGCTTAGACTGATAGATGTGTCATTGGGCATCTAAACATTGCAGGCTTCGCTTTTTGATATCGCCTGAGAACGCCCCTTACACTGCATTCAACCTGTAATGGTAATCTCGATTTGCCTCGGGTCTACACCGAAGGTTGCGGCTAGCCCCGCCTTCGCCTCCGTAATTGTGAGCCGTGGAGCATCTCCGCCGCCCAATAATCGATCATCCTCGCCGTCGTCGCTACCGACATACACAAATGTCACTTTCTCGTTCTTTAAATCGAGATCGACCGCCTTCCATCCGGCAAGCTGCCAGCCGAGGCTCTGCGACCGCATCTGATTAGCCCACCATGCTTGATATGTTCTGGCGCTTGCTGGGAGCGGGACGCCGAGAACTTGCTCTACGTCCACAAAATCAGCTTCCCACCTTCCCTCATCGAGGCCCGCTAGATGCTCAGAGAGCTTTCGGTATTTCTTACTCATACATCACCTTCCATTAATTGATGTCTATATACATATAAATGTATGTCAACTTTAAAAATGGGTATTCTATTGACCGAGATTCAGGCCAATATCTAAAAGTGCTTTCCAATGACGATAAGATGAAGTGGCAGCGTTCCGGCACTTAGTACGGCCTCAATCATCCACAAGTCATTGAAAAAAATGTTAGACGCTGAGGGGTTCGAACCCACAACCCGTTGATTAAGAGTCAGCTGGGCTACGGCACCTTTGACCATTCCCGGTCTGAAAACCCGCCAGTCCGGAACCGGCCCAAAAGTAGCCATCCTGTTTTGATCTTTCGAATGCTGATTTCTATCCGGCGAACGCCATCTACCAAATCCAGAATCAGAATCCGCCATCGGGTTTAAGCAAACCCATCACCAATCAGAGACTTCCATCATTTGTTCTTTCCAAAAAACGGGCCCAAACGCAGTTTGACTAATCCTGCGCCGGGTCACGCTGGCAGCCTTGCTTCCATCCAGCACTTGCTCAACAAGCTCCGGCGGCAACCAACCAATACGAACCAGTTTTCCGATCCATTGTGGCGTCTGTTCCTTTTCGGCTGCGATTTCAGCGATGGTTCGCCCACCGACTATCTGCTCACGCACCTCAAAAGCTTCGGCCAACAACAAGGACAGCTTTTTATCAACATAGCCAGCGCCACCGCCGTCCCCAATCACCAACCTGGTCTCGCCTCCAGTTCGAATACGAACAGCGCTCATGTTGAGACATACATCTGCCATCGCGTTACCCAGCTCTGTCTCAGTTTTCAATCTGATCTGAACTTTGTCAGTCGCCACAACAATACCATCCACCAATTCTCCAATTGCGGATTTTGTCATGAAGGCATCAACAGTGTCCAAGCGCGTCAAAAGTGATCGTCCCTGCAAGATGCAGAATGACAGATCCGTCGGATCAAAATACTGCCCGAGTTCTGCTGGACTGGTCAGGAACGTCCGCAACCGTTCGATCACGGCATTTTCCAGATCATGTGCCGGTATCCGGATGCGCGGCCTGTCGATTGTTACATTCTCTTCAGACCCGGTGACATAATAGCGATATCGCCTGTTACCCTTGGTCGCATGATTGGGAACAAGCCTGCGGCCATATTCATCGGTAAGAAGGCCGCCCAATATCGAAGGTGATTTAGCCCGCAGACCCTGGTTTCCGCCATTGTCATTGTTTTCAAAGCGATCCTGAACATTCTGCCACAGTGCTTCATCGATTATCGCTTCATGCTCACCGGGCCAGATTTTTTCCTTATGGACAATCTGTCCGCGATAAATGGCATTACGCAGCAGATGCTGGAGCCCGCCTCGCGTAAATGGCACCCCGCCAACGCTCTGGCCTGTTCGATATGTGCGCTGTTTGGTCTTTATGCCAAGCTCTTCGAGTTTCTCGATTGCCGCCGCCATCGAGCCACATTCCAGATATACCTCGAATATGCGGGTGACGGTTTCGGCTTCTGCAGGCTCCACATAGAGCTTTCGGTCTTCCAATCGATATCCCAGAGGCACCGGTCCGCCCATCCACATGCCTTTCTTCTTGGATGCCGCGATCTTGTCGCGGATCCTCTCGGAAGTGACCTCTCGTTCAAACTGCGCGAAGGAGAGAAGCACATTCAGTGTTAAACGCCCCATGCTGGTGGTGGTGTTGAACGATTGGGTAACACTGACAAAGCTGGCATCAGCGGCATCCATGATATCCACAATCTTGGCGAAGTCGGCTAATGAACGGGTGAGGCGATCAACCTTGTAAACCACAATGATATCAATGCGCCCTGCCTTCACTTCGGCCATGAGCGCTGTCAATGCAGGCCTCTCCATATTGCCGCCGCTGAATCCTCCGTCATCGTATATGGTTTCATCCAGTGACCAGCCTTCATGGGTCTGGCTCATGACATAGGCGCGGCATGCCTCTCGCTGGGCATCCAGGCTGTTAAATTCCTGATCCAGACCCTCTTCGGTCGACTTGCGGGTATAGATTGCGCAGCGGCGGTTTTTTCTCGGCTCTTCCCTCATGCCGCCGGCCTTCCGGTAAGGCCAAAGAACCGGGGGCCTGACCAGTGGGCCCCGGTGACCTCGCGGGCAATTTCGCTCAAGGATCGATAATGTTTGTCGCCTATCACAAAACCCTCGCCCGTCACCAGGACAACCAGTGTCCGGCCGTTCCAGCTGCGCACGAGGCGCGTACCGGGTTTAAGTTGATCAGGCGACCGAGGACCACCCCTGCCCTTCTTTACAAGCCTCCTGAGTTTGGCGATGCTCGCTGCTGACAAGCCGCCGATCACTTGCTCCTGCAATCTGTAAGCAATACCAAGACGCAGCATTCCCGAACTGATATCCGGCGCTGGAGATCGATAGGCATGTTGCCATTCGACCCGCAGCTGCTTTTTTGGCATGGACTGCAACGACGCGATGCGTTGTTCAAGATTATCCATATCAGGCTGCCTCGATGCGATAAGTACGAGAGCCGCCTTCGGGTTTGTCGCTCGCAATTTCATAGCCGCGTTTTCGCAAGCCGGTGAGGGCGGCACGAGCGCTATGCGGCTTCCAGGCGGTTGCCTTTGTGATATCCTCCAGGGTTGCACCCTGTTTGCGGGCGAGCATGGCAACCAGCTGGGCTGCTCGTGAACCTTTTTCCGGTTGTTCGATGGCGGTGGTCTGAGGTGTACTTGTCATGAGTGGTTCCATTGTTGTCGGAGCCCAACATAATGCTGGCTTCCCACCACCCAAAGCCCTGAAACTCTCACGTTCAGGGCTGGTTGCGACCCTTTGGCCGCCTCCACTCACATGAACAGCAATGCTCACTTTTTTAACGAAGTCCATAAATAATTATTCTATTTTGTAGCTTCATGCTAAATTTACAGGCGAATTATAGTATTCTCCGTTGCTGAAGGGACCCACATGCTAGTAGTTGGAAATGATATCATTGATCGAGGACTACTGCTTGACGCAGATAAATCACATATAAGTAATGCGACTTACTATCTGACAATTGAAAAAATTATTTCAGGGGGTGACGACAAAGAAAAGTCTTCAGTTAAGATTGGACCGCGAGAGATTGTTTGGGTTGTTTCCAAAGAACGTTTCAACATTGACGACAATGATTGTATTGCGCTGGTCAGCCTAAAGAGCAGTCTTACAAAACAAGGATTGTTAGCCTTGGACACTGGTTTTGTTGATCCAGGGTTTGAGGGACCAATTGGTACGGTGCTGGTGAACTTTTCCGATAACGATGTTTCTATTTCGAAGGGAGAGGAGTTTTTCCGAGTTATTTTCATTCCTCACGATAAACTGGATTCTGAGTTTACGAATCGTAATCAAGTGAAATTTAAATCGGTTGATGAGTACGCAAACATCCGGAAAAAGGAGATAGTACGCGACTACTCTCGAACATTTCTGAATATCGATTCAGTTGCGGAAGATGTTAAAATTGAGATTATGAAAGACGCTACCGGCGAACTCAAAAAGGACCTCGTCATTTATTTGTGGAATCAATATTGGAAAATTATCATTCCTGGTTCAATCGTGTTGTTCCTTGGATTGAATGCTCTGCCCGACAACCTATTTGTTAAACTGGTGAAGCTATTTTTGCCCGCATAGACGTTTATGGAAAAGGAATATGTGACAAACATGATCGATATCCGAAAATTGATTGTCGAACCCGATAACTGGGATAAACGATTTATGGGCTTGGCTGATTTGATTTCAACGTGGAGTGAAGATCAAAGCAGAAAAGTTGGAGCTGTTATAGTAGGAAATGCGCACGAGATTCGTTCAACGGGATTTAATGGACTACCCAGAAAAATATCCGCCACGGATCAAAGACGTCACTCGCGTGAAGAAGGAGAGAAATATCTCTGGTTCGAGCATGCAGAACGAAATGCGATATACAATGCTGCGCGCATGGGCGTACCAACGGACGGATGTACGATTTACAGCAGTTTGTTCCCTTGCTCCGCCTGCGTAAGTGCCATTATTCAATGTGGTATAACAACTCTATGCACATTCGCTCCTCCGGATGACGATCAGCAATTCGGAAGAAGTTTTGTTGTGGCTCTACAAATGGCAAAGGAATCCGGTCTGAAAATCAGAGTCTTCAGTTGATAGTAGTATCGATTTTTTAATAGAAACATAACAAGAACAAACTTGCGCTCTGGGAATCTTTATGCCATCGCGTCATATACGCACCCGGATCGTTCAGCGGTGCGCTCCGGGAGAAAATTACATGCTTCAAGAAACCCAGTCCTTTGTCCACGATTTCGAAAAATCAGGAATGGATCTGGAAGAAGCAGAGCAGGAACTGGGATATTCTTCCCGCCAGATAAAGCGCTTTCTTGCTGGCAAAAATGAGCCGCCCAAACTGGTGGCGGACCGGGTACGTCAAATTGCCCGCAGCAAAACACCCGGAAAGAAAGGCAAGCCTGCATTCCGGTTCATCGACCTTTTCGCAGGTATCGGCGGATTCAGACTTGGCTTTGAAGCAATTGGCGGAAAATGTGTGTTCACCAGCGAGTGGGACCGTTTTTCGCAAAAAACATATTTGCGAAACTTCCCTGATGGGGATGATCATATTTTTGCTGGCGACATCAAGCCTTATGGCGATGATCCGGCACTGGTCCCGGAGCATGAGGTTCTGCTTGCAGGCTTTCCATGCCAGCCATTTTCACTTGCCGGAGTTTCCAAAAAGAACTCGCTTGGACGCAAGCACGGATTTGATGACGAGAAACAGGGGAACCTGTTTTTCTACCTCGCGAACATCATCAAACACCACAAACCGGCGGTTTTTTTGCTGGAAAATGTCAAGAATCTCAGGAGCCATGACAAGGGCCGGACATTTGAAGTCATACGCAGAACACTGGAGGAGGAACTGGGATATACTATCAGCTTCGAAACCATCAGTTCAGCGCCATTTGTCCCGCAGAAACGCGAACGCATTTTCATTGCCGGTTTCAGGAAGGATACAGGTTTCAGTTTTGACGGGTTTATGAAAACCCTTCCCGAGCGCAGCGAATGGCCAACACTGGATGCTATCATGCAGTCACACAACGAGATCGATAGCAAATATACGCTGACGCCTAACCTCTGGAAATATCTGCAGGCCTACAGGAAGAAGCATGAGGCCGCCGGAAACGGGTTCGGGTTTACGGTCCACGGTCCGGATGATGTCGCGCGCACCCTGTCTGCCAGATATCACAAGGATGGTTCCGAGATTCTTATTGAACAGAAGGGTACTCGCCCGAGACGCCTGACCCCGACCGAATGTGCTCGGCTTATGGGATTTGAAAACGAAACCCGAAAATGGGAGATCCCGGTATCGGATACGCAGGCCTATCGCCAGTTCGGGAACGCAGTCGTAGTGCCGGTCGTGGAGGCGATCGCCAGATATATGGAGCCATCAATCCTCAAAGCGGTGGCGCAAGATCAGAAATCCCGCAAGGCCAGAAGTCAGGCGGTCCTTGCCTGATATTGTAAGCCCCGCAGTTCGAAGCCGCATGATGGCCGGAATCGGCGCAAAGAACACGAAACCGGAACTTCTGATACGCAGCGGTCTTTTCAAACTCGGCTACCGATATCGCCTTCACGGCAAAAGCCTGCCCGGAAAACCGGATCTGGTTTTTGCATTCCGCAAGGCAGTGATATTCGTCAACGGATGCTTCTGGCACGGCCATGATTGCCATCTGTTCAAATGGCCCAAAAGCCGCGAACAATTCTGGCATGACAAGATCGCAAACAATATCAGGCGTGATGGAAAAGTCCGCACAGAGCTTGCTGAGGCGGGTTGGCGCATTTGTGATGTCTGGGAATGTCAGATAAAAGGGAAAGAAAGATTGCCCCTGGAAACTGTGCTCTCCCGTTGCTCTGAATTTCTCGACGGCAACGCGTTAAGATTGTCAGTGGGCGGTGACGAGA
This sequence comes from Sphingomonadales bacterium, assembly GCA_024636595.1. Classification (GTDB taxonomy): domain Bacteria; phylum Pseudomonadota; class Alphaproteobacteria; order Sphingomonadales; family Sphingomonadaceae; genus Parasphingorhabdus. Next base: position 17,080 of record JAGXGT010000142.1, read on the forward strand.
CTGTGTGCATTTCCGAAGAAGAATAAAGAACGCGCATGGCCTCGGGCAAGTCACGTGCATTGATTCGCCACTGGGGCCTTACCTTTGCTTTTCCGTCTGAATATATCGTGTGAGCCGGGTCATGAAACACCAGTCCGCTGTCGATTGCACGCAAAAGTTTCCAGACGTCCGTACCTGATCCTGTTACCCAGTCAGAGGCATAGCGATAGTCCTTCACGCCGCCACCGCCATCCCGGTTTTCAAATTTGAGATAGAGGGCGTTGGCATGCTTCGCGTTCCAGCAGTTAGCCATTTTTTCGACAGACCAGCCGGCCACTACCTCGCCTTTTCCCGGATCGAAAAGTTCAACGCCGATATCAGCGATGTCACCGAAACTGTCATTGACCCGGTCATAGCCAGCCACACGTAAAACAAAGCCCGTCTTTGCGTTTGATTTTCCGGAGCGATAGAGGCCGGTGAACCTCAGGGAACCATCGTCTTTTTGTCCGGGCAGGCCATATTGCTCCATAAATTCCCGGAAGGTATGAAGACCCTGATAGCCATAATCCGGGACCGGCGTCATCAAGCTGATCCTGCTCCCCGAGTAGCCCTTAATCTCGTAGCCATGCTTATCAGGCTTTTTATCACCGTTTGCCGCGACGCCGAGCAGGGCTTCCAGCGTGTATCCCCCGCCCTGTGATCCCTTGAACGGTTCAATTGTATCGCCTTTCTTGATCCGTGAACTGTACCAGCCTCCTGAGACAATAGCCTCGATCTCCTGCCTGATGAGTTCAGCAGGGTCCTTACCCGCTTGTCCGTCAATCGAGAGAATATGTAGGACGCCTCGTCCCCCGGCGAGCGGCAGATCCGGAAAGTTCGCAACGAGCGGGTCATTCTGCTCCGTGAGAACCAGGCCCACAACCTTGCCATCCCTGGCGGTTCCCATGACCAGAATACGCCTGCCATATTCTGCCTGATGATCCCGGCGAAGTGCATCGGGAGGTTCATCGCAGCCGTTCAGAAAACCTGACATTCGCACTTCAGGGTACTGGAAATAGTCGATGATCGTCGTACCGGGAGCATCATGGCGATTGCCATTCGAGCTTAGCCAGGCAAAATCGAGCCGAGCCTCCAGTTTGGGCTTTCCGGTTTTTGATCTTCGCTTTGTCGTGCTTTCAGAAGGCGAACGGGCATGTATGGTAGCGGGAAAGATATTGGTGACACCATCCAGCCCGCCGCCCAGATATATCTGGTTTTTCTCGTTGTCCTGCCTTTCGGACAGATGCTTTACCCAGGCCGTGCGAACGCCCTGCCCTTCCAGGAGCACCTTGAGCTGTTCGATTGTTATAATTCCTGACATCGGGTTGGAGGCTATCGGGAAACCGGTCCGCTGGAAAGCGGGAGTTTGAAAACAGGGTCAAGGTCAGCAGAACTTCACATTCGTATTGCGGGGATCAAAAACTCCAAATCAGCGAACCGGGCAGTCCTGAAGGCCTTCCAAGTGTCTGGTCGCTTTGCCACTTCTGAAAACTGACGTCCAGGTGCGATCCTGTCAAAAGTAGTGTTAACAACGCCAGCACATTCCCAAAGCATTTTGCGGAAGTTCTCGGAGATATCCTGATTCTGCCAAATGAGATCGAAATTGATCCTGCTCTCCATGCGCTCCGACAATATTGAAACGGTGTAGGTGGCAATATTTATCCAGTCTTGTCGAAACTGTCGCCGCTGTAGCGCGAGCGCTCCGGTAAAGTACCTGTCCTATAGCGTATCCTTCCGTTGTTTTTGGGATAATACACCATCGGCTGAAAAAGAAGGCGGTGCTCGCTCGCTAATCGTGCAAGCCCCGCCTTCAGGAGAGACGCCTTTAGTAGCGGTAGCTGACGGAAATGCCGTAGGTCGCCGGCTGGCCCGCCAGACGCGAGACATAGTCGGTTAGGTGGGTCACATTGGTCCAATAATGTTCATTGGTAACGTTGCGACCCCAGAGTTGGGCGGTCCAATGCCCGTCGGCCGTCTCGATGCCTGCTCTCAGGTCAATGAGTGTGTAAGACGGCAGCACGAAGAGCGGGTCATCGCCGAACGCGGCCGGGCTGCTGCTGCGATAGGTGAGCGATCCGCCGACGAAGCCGCGAAGCCCGTCTGCGCCGATCGGGAATTCATACTCGGCATCGCTGACGACCTGCCATTTGGGTGTGTTCGGAAAGGATTCGCCGACATAGCTGGTCGCCACACCGAACGGATCGCGTGGAATGGCAGGGGCAACCGGATCAGTCAGCACTTCTGACGCGACATAGGTGATGCCGGTGCTGATGCGCAGCCCTTCGAAGGGCCGGGCGACCAGATTAACCTCAAAACCATAGACTTCGGATTTAGGAATATTGACGAGCTGGGGCAGCGGGCCGAAAACCGGCGTCAGCACGATGCCTTTGAGCTGCTTGTCCTGATAATCATTGTAAAAGGCCGCCAGTTCAATGCTGAACATATTATCGATGGTCGATAGACGCGCGCCGGCTTCGTAGGCGAGAACCGATTCCTGGGTCACCGGCGTGAACTGGCTCGCCAGGATCGCCGGGACCAGCGCGTAACTGCCGGATTTATAGCCGCGGGTGACATTGGCATAGATCATCGCATTGGCATTGAAGCGATAGTCGGCCCCCAGTCGCCAGGAGACATTGTCTTCATCGAGGCTGGAATAGGCGAGGCCAGGTTCAAAGGTCGTGTCATCAAGCGTCACGCAGCCACCGGCCGGAATTGTCGTTGAGGTACCGGACAATATCGTTGCCAGGAAGCTGAAGGCGTCAGCCGCACTGACGCCCACCAGGCCTGTGCCAGCATCGGCGATACATCCGTTAAAGTCGCGATTCTGGGATGAGTAGCGAACCGATCCTTGCAAGGTCAGCTCATCGGTTAAATGGACATCAATCCCGCCAAAGACTGATGCCGTTTCGATGGACTGATTGGCTATCTGCGCGAGTGGCGAGAACAGAAATGGGCCGATCTGACTGTTCGTGCCTTGCGAGCTCGTCCGTGTAGACTCATTGGCAGTTTCATCCTGATAATTGCCGCCGATCATCCATTCGACGGGACCGGACTCACCGGCAATACGCAGCTCCTGCGAGAAGGATGTCAGCTTGGTGTCATGCTCGGAAACGCGGAATGCGTTAAACGCTGTGCCATCGACATCAATCGGGGAATCTCCGCGGAAATCGGAATAGGCGGTAATTGAGGTCAGCGTGACATTGTCTGCCAGTTCCCAATCGGCGCGCAGCGAAATCTGACGAAAATCGTCGCTTCTGGCAAAAGAATTGTTGGGATCCCAATCCGCTTCCCGCGGATTGTCGCCCGCTGCCGGGGCGGCGGTCATTGCATCGGCGATATATTGGGTGACTGGGGTAACGGCCACTGCCGGTGAGAATTGCACGAACTGGGCCGCTTGGTTTTCCGATCCGTCATGCCAGGCACTGAGGCTGAGCTGGAAAGTCAGCCGGTCGCTCGCCTGCCAATCGAGGAGCAGGCGTCCATTGATGAATTCCTTGGCGCCCAGCTGGTCGTTGGGCCGCGTTGCGCTATATTGCCAGCCGTCGGCGCGTTCCATCTGGACCGCCAGGCGCGCGGTCAGCGTGCTGGTTAACGGGCCGCTGACGAAGCCAGACAGGTCGACCTCGTTGAACCGGCCAAAGCTAAAGTCGACTCCCGCGTCGAAATGGTCGGTCGGCCGTGCTGCAACAAAGTTGATCGCTCCGCCGGTTGAGTTCATTCCGAACAGCGTGCCCTGCGGGCCCTTCAGCACTTCAACCCGTTCGAGATCCATGATCGCGCCGCGCGCCATAACAGAATAGGGCAGAGCGACCTGATCGACATAGGCCGTCACGGTTGAGCCGGCGGTCACCGAATTGTCGTTATAACCGATGCCGCGGATCGAGAGGATGGGCGTGCCAAAAGCGCTTTGCTGGGCGCTGAAACCGGGCACGGCCTGACCGAGCTGCGAGGGTTCAGTGATTCCGGATCGCATAAGATCGTCGCCGGTGATGGCGGTGATCGACATGGGCACGTCGGTCAGCCTTTCCGAACGCTTTTGCGCCGTTACAATAATGACGTCGTTGGGAACGGCGCCATCGTCGGCAGCAGGCTCTGATCCGGCTTGCGCATAAGCAGCCGTAAATGGCAAGAGACCAAGTGCTGTGCCGATCAGGCATGTCTTCAATATGTTCCTACGCATGTCTCAACTCTCCTACAGAAATTATGGCGATTGTCTCGCGATTGATTTGATGAGGGCGGCTCCCGCCGCCGACTGATGACGGTCGGAACGCACCCGGGAAAATGCTGCCCGCGTCGGGCTGAGTGGCATGTACTGGAAAGGTGTCGCCCGTATGCGGCACTGCGTGCACTTTGATCATATCGACTATCTTCCCCTTCCCTGGCGAGCGGTCGATCTTTGGTGATCAGAACCTGAAGCGCCATCATTCCGGGGGCATTGGAGCCCCTCTTTGTCAAGCTTGGATTAAGTGAGGCTGTACTCACATCCTACTCGTCTTGGTTCCAATACCGTTATAACTATACTCGGATGGTGACGTTTGGGCCAATTCGGGCACCGGGTTTCATGAAGTGAAGGCGTCCAACAACACATCCGAGCGAGCGGCCACGGTCTCCCGCCATTCGGGATGGGTCGGCGCGTGGAGCCGCTTTGCGAGCATTGCATCAAGGATGATCCGCGCAGCAACTTCGGGTAAGATGATGCGGGACAATTCGGACGGGAAGGCCGGTTGGGGGGCATCGGTGTCTGTCGGCTGAATGGCCGTCGCTATCCATCCCGGACAGGCAACTGTTACGCCGACTCCAGACGACGCAAGTTCTGCAGCCAGCACTTCGGACAGACCCACCAGGGCAAATTTTGTCGCCACGTAAATCCCGAATCCTTCCAGCGGAACCAAGCCAGCCATAGAGGCGATATTGACAATATGACTGCCAGCGCGCGCCTTGATCATTGCAGGTGCAAATGCCGATATTCCATTCACAATGCCGAGTAGGTTAACACCTATACTTCGATTCCAGTCGTCTTCATTGGTCTCGATTAACGGCTTGTAAATTGCAATTCCGGCATTGTTGAATAGATAGTCACATCCACCAAAATGGTCGCGGCAGATCTGTGCCAGCGCATAAACCGAATCCCGTCTGGCGACGTCGGTGTGCACCGCCAGCGCCGACCCGCCGCCAGCGCTGATACTCTCGGCAACATTGCGGGCGCGACCTAGGTCGATATCGGCGATCACAGCATGAAGGCCTGATGACGCGCAAAGTCTAGCCAGAGCCTCACCCAGCCCTGAGCCGCCTCCCGTGATAACGGCGGTCTTGCCAGCCAAACTGTTCAAATCCATTCTACCGGCCGACGAAAACAGGCTTGGTGCGGTTTTTGAATGCATCGACGGCGATCTTGTGATCTTCCATCAACATGGTCAGATTCTCATAGCCTGCAGCCCTGTCGATCACAGCATTAGCCGTCACTTTCAGACCGGCATTGATCGATGCCTTGGTCCATTTGATTGCCTGGGTCGCGCCCTTGGCCATCCGGTCTGCCATCGCTGCCACAACCTCGTCGATCTCGTCGCGGGGAACAGCTGCTGTGATCAGACCGATCTCGGCGGCTTCGGCACCAAAAATCGGGTCGCCAGTGAGCAGATATTTACGGGCCCGGGCATAGCCGATCAGCTGGGGCCAGATAACGGCGCCGCCGTCTCCCGCGACAAGGGCTACCGAAACATGCGGGTCGGCGAAGCGCGAATCAGGCGTCGCATAGACAAAGTCACAAAATAGCGCGAGCGAACAGCCAAGACCCACCGCTGGGCCGACCACGCGAGCAATAATTGGCTTTTCGAGATCGAGTAACGAATTCTGGATGCGGCGATCATTTTCAATACTGGCCGAAGTCGCCAGAGCGTCGCCCTGGAGCGCCGTCAACCAGTCAATATCGCCACCTGCGCTGAACGAGTCGCCGGCACCGGTAAGGACGACGACCGAGACTTCAGGGTCGCGGTCGATATCATAGAAGATGCGAGAAAATTCATCGTGGAGCTGCGGATTGATGGCGTTCTTAACCTCAGGACGGTCGATGGTGAGATTGAGGATCGATCCTTTTTTTTGAATTTTGAGTGTCTCATAGGCTGCATAGTTCATCATGTGTCTCCGATTGTTTTGGGTTGATGGGAAGGGTCGAAAAAGGCCTGCATTTGCGGAATCAGTTCGTATTTCTTGATTTTTCCCGACGGTGTCGCGGGCAAGGCATCGACAAACGCAATGTAGCGGGGCACCTTCCAGCGCGAGACGCGATCCCGGCACCATGCGCGAATCGTCTCGGCATCGGCATGGTCGGGATGCGACGGCCGCAGAACGGCACATAATTCCTCGCCATGTTTCGGATCCGGCAGACCGATGACGGCCGCTTCTGCGACATCGGGATGCTCGAGCAGATAGGCTTCGATCTCTGCAGGATAGAGATTCTCTCCGCCGCGGATAATCATGTCTTTTAGCCGCCCAACGATCGTGACATAGCCGTCACTATCCATTGTCGCGATGTCACCCGTCCTCAACCAGCCATCAGCATCGAAGGCTTGGCGCGTGGCTTCCGGATCGCCATAGCACAGCATTTTTCCGGGGCCGTCGGCGCAGAGCTCGCCTGGGACATCGCAAGGCAGAATCTGACCGTCGCCATCAACGATCTTCAGGCTGACCCCAGGTAAGGCAAGGCCGCTGGTCGCAATTTTCTTGTCGGTATTATCACCGGGACGTACACTAGCGCTTACCCCGCAGCTTTCGGTCTGGCCATAACCGTTGAGCATTTCGACGCCGAACATATCTTCGCAGCGCCGCAAGAAAGCAGACGGTACGGCCGCGCCGCCAACAATGATACGTTTGAGGGCGGAAAGGTCGCGCGATAGCAATGAACCTTCCTCCATGATCGCAGTGAGCATTGATGGTACGCCGATAAACCCGGTGCAGCGTTCCTGCTCCAAAACATCGAGCGCCTCGCCAGCGCGGAAAATATGGATGGGTAGTGTAGTCGCGCCGACAATCAGCGAGCCCGGAGTCGAATTGCCGGACCCGCCGACATGGAACATCGGGAAGCCGTGACAGACCCTGTCGCCGGCTCCAAATCCCCAGCGCTCGTAGGTCCGCGCCGAGATGGTCGCGATTGATCCGTGCGGCAACCATGCCGCCTTGGGCACGCCGGTCGTGCCCGAAGTATACTGGATCATGAACAGATCGGCAGGATCGGGTTTCGGCAGCGGGTCAATTTCCAGTGATGCCGCCAGCAACGGGTCCATATCTGTGATGAGGGAATACACACCGCGCAAGGCGGGTGCTTCCGCCCGCACCGCATCAAGGGTCGCACGCATCGACGCTCCGCCTACGGTGCCCGCATGGAAGATCGCGACTACATTCGAAGTGTTGAGCGCGAATTTTAGTTCGGCAGCCTTGTACAGCGGATTGATGGCGACGATCACCATGCCTGCCTTGGCAATAGCATATTCGAGCAGAATCCAGTTGGGATGATTGGGTGCCCAGATCGCAATACGTTCACCCGGCTTAAATCCCGATGCGATGAGTGCGCAAGCCAGCCGGGAGGAAAGCGCGTCGAGTTCGCTGAACGTCCAACGGACGTCTTCGATATCGGGCTGGCAGGAAAAAACCACGGCTTCGGCATCCGGCCATGCTGCCGCAGATCGGGCAACGGCAGCGCCAATCGCGATAGCATCACGTTCGGGATCATCCACACTGCTTGTCCACAAAGACTGACCCAAGACCAATTATTCCTCCCATTCTGCTTCTGTTTGAGACGCAGATCTAGTCGCAAATCATGTGTATTCGCTGCTCGCATATCGCTCGCAGTCCGGTCGCGTTGGGCTCCAGGCGATTGCGCTAGGGCAGAACCCGGCCCTAAGATGCCTGACAGGAAATGCGCATCCGCGATGCGCGCAGCGAGGAAATCAGAATGAATGATCTGCCGCAAAAAGTGAAAGATTGGCTCGGCAAACCGGTGATCATTGTTGATCATGTGGTGACCGTAGAACAGGGTTTGTGGACCAACTTCTGCGTGGCAGTAGGAGATGGAAACCCGCTCTATTGGGATTATCCGCTTTCGCGTGACGAGACCGAGTCGGTTATCGCGCCGCCGATGATGCTACCTAGCTGGGCAATCGAGCATGACTGGTCACCGGATCGAGCTGCCCCCAGCCTGCGGACGCTAGAGCTACATTTCATGGTCAAGGACGCGCTTGGCATCAAGAATGGGCTCGTCACAGAGGTTGAATTAGAACTGCATGAGCCCTTGCGACACGGCGACTCTGTGCGCGCCGAACAGATCCTGCGCAGGGTCGAGGAGGAACGCGAGACGAAGCTTGGTATCGGCCGCAACTGGGATATTGATGTGGTCTACCGCAAGCCCGACGGCAGCTTGGCCGGCATCCAGTCACTTCATTTTCTGGGCTATGGAAAGGTCGCGGCATGACCACATTGCTGAAACCGCACATCGGCATGCGCCTACCAGAGCTTGCCCTCCCTCTCACGCGCAAGCTCATCATCATGGGCGCGGCGGCGACCCGCGACTGGCAACCCCAGCATCATGATCCCGCCTGGGCCAAAGAAGCCGGGCTGCCCGATATCATCATGAATAATTATACACAGGCTGGACTGATCAGTCGTTTCGTGACGGACTGGAGCGGCCCGATGGGACGAATAGGGAGGTTGCGTTTTGCCATGCGGCGACCGATCTGCCCAGGCGGAACCGCCACGTTTAACGGCATGGTGGTCGACGTGACGGCGGAGCAGCAAGCTATGATCTGGGCCGAAATTGATATCGAGATCATGGTCGAGAAAAAAACGGTGACAACGGCGACAGTGAAAATGGCCCTGCCGGCCACCGCCCGGTCGCCATCTCCCTGGCATTGTCCTGCCGTCAAATGGCATCCTTGACGCGTTCGTAGAATGCGAGCGTGAACAGAGTTGAGATGGAGGGGCGGGGTCGCGCACAACTCTGATTGCAAAAATGGCACAAGGCAGCGCACATCATGGAATTGGGACTATCTGAAGAACAGACACTGCTCCAGGATATGGTTCGGCAGCTGTGCGAAGATCGTTTCCCGTTCGAAGCATTGCGGCAAGTTGAGAAGTCCCCCGACGGGCTTCCGCGCGCATTCTGGCAGGATCTGTGCGAACTGGGCGTACCCGGAATTGCGATTGCCGAACAGTTTGGCGGCCTTGCGATGGGGCTATTCGAAACAGCTCTGATACATGAGCAGCTGAGCCGACATCTGGCGCCGACGCCGCATTTCATCAGCTCTATTCTGGCCGCACAGATCCTTGCAAGGTCAGACGATGAGGCCGCGTGCAGTCGCTGGCTGCCGAGGATAGCCGATGCCAGTTTGATTGTCTCTGTGGCATCGGCCGAACCCAACATAAGTGCCGACATCACCAGGGTATCAACCGTGTTCGAACGGAGCGGCAATGCCGTCCGCATCAACGGGACCAAATATTTTGTCCCCTTCGCTACCGTCGCCGATCAGCTTCTCGTTATTGGTCACTATCTTGAGACCGGCGGCATCGCAGCAGCTATCGTTCCGCGCGAAGCGCCAGGCATTTCTATCCGGGCTCAAGCCAATCTGGCGACCGAACCCTATTTCCACGTCGCGTTCAACGATGTTGTCGTCCCAAATGAGGGCCTGATCAATGGAGGCGCGGATATTACGGCCACATGGCATGGCGCCATGTATCGCGGGCTTGTCGTCCTTGCCGCCCAGGCCGTGGGTGCTGCGAGGCGCATTCATGAGATCAGCACAGCCTATGCCAAAGAGCGCGAGGCCTTTGGTCGGCCGATTGGCGGGTTTCAGTCTATTGCTCATTATCTAGCCGATGCGCTGGTCGAGATTGAAGGGTGCCAGACGCTTTTCCACCAAGCGGGTTGGCTGCACGACAATGGCCGCGCGTTTGAAGCCGCCGCAGCCATCGCCAAGCTACAGGCCTGCGCCATGTTTCGGAAGGTTTCGGCGCTTGGTATCCAAGTGCATGGCGGCTTGGGCTATACGATAGAGGCCGATCCCCAGCTGTTTTTCCGGCGTGCCAAGCAGTGGCAATTGCTCAACTGGGACGACGCCTATCTTGAAGACCAGATCGCGCGACTGACGATCGATGGCGAGGTGGAAGATGTTTGAAACGCTCGCCTATTCCGTAGAAGCAGGCATTGCGACAATCTGCCTCGATCGACCGGATCGCCACAATGCGATCAACCAGCAGATGCATCTGGAACTTCCCCACGCGTGGGAAGCGTTTAACCGTGATCCCAAAGCTGTGGTCGCAATCGTTACGGGAACAGGCGAGAAAGCTTTTTGCACCGGCGCCGATATTGCGGACCTGCCGCAGTTCGATCGTGATAACGCCCCTAACCACCATGCGATCCGCTGGACCGGCCTGCAAAATCGGATCTGGAAGCCCGTTATCTGTGCAGTCAATGGCTTGACGATCGGTGGCGGACTGCACTTCATCGCCGATGCGGACGTTGTCCTCGCCAGCGAAACGGCAAGTTTCTGCGATACTCATGTCAGCGTCGGCCTTGTCGCCGGACTGGAGCCGGTATCGCTGGCGCGACGGATGCCGCTGGAAGCGGTATTACGACTCGCATTGCTCGGGCGTGATGAGCGGATGACCACCGAACGGGCACTGGCGCTCGGCATGGTCGGCGAAATCGTTGCGCCGAACCAACTGATGCCTCGCGCGAAGGAACTGGCTGCGTCGATTGCGAAGAATTCCCCATCCGCCATGGCTCGGACCAAGAGGGCAATCTGGCAGTCGCTCGAATTGCCGCTCCACGCTGCGTTGGATAGCGCCTGGCAAGAAATATCCGCCCACAATGAAGGACCGGACTTTGCCGAAGGCGTCGCTGCCTTTCTCGAACAGCGCTCGCCGCAATGGCAGCCCTTCGATCCGGAGACGCTTGATGACCGTTGAACCTGAAGTGCGGACAGAGCGAGATGGCAGGGTCGGTGTCATCACCCTCAACCGGCCGAATAAACTTAACGCCTATACGCCGGACATGGGTGACGAACTGGTAGACGCCTTCAGGACATTCGCTGCTGAGCCAGATGTCGACGCGATCCTGCTGACCGGGAATGGTCGCGCCTTTTGCGTAGGCGCGGACCGGGCCTTTCTGAGTGGTGAGCGCGGACGCAACGGATTGCTGATCGGGGAGGAGCATTTCATCGATGGTTTCGTAAGCGAGCTTTTCGCCATCGACACGCCCATTATCGCAGCCGTGAATGGACCGGCCGTCGGGATTGGTGCGACGATGCTGCTGGCGCTCGATATGCGTATTGCCTCAGTCAGCGCCAATTTCGGTTTCCCCTTCGCGAAACTCGGCCTGATGCCTGGCATGGGCTCTACTGCCTTGCTTCCGGCCATTGTTGGCCTGTCGCGCGCCAAGGACATCCTGCTGAGCGGCGCGACGTTAACGAGCGTACAGGCACTGGAAGCGGGTTTAGTCAGCCGGATATATGATGATGCCGAACTACAGGATGCCGCGCTTGAACTGGCGTACATGGTGGCGAACAATGACGGGCCAGCGATGGTTGCAAGTAAGCGTGTACTGAGCGGACAGCTCGCCCCGGCGCTCGAAAAGGCGATTAAAGGCGAGCAGCGCGAAGCCCGGAAACTGGCGCATAGTCGCGCAGCGCAAACCTCTTCTTTAACGAAATGACGGACATGATGGACAAGATACGATTTGATGACATAGCCGCGCTCACCGCTCGCAAATCGGAGGAGTTTGGTCCCTGGAGCGCGCCACTGGAAGTGCCGCAGGGGATGGTCACGACCTTTGCCGAATTGACGGGTGATCGCCAATGGATCCATGTGGATACAGACCGCGCGGAGCAAAGCGCCTTTGGCAGGACGATTGCTCATGGTTTCCTGATCCTCGGCCTGTCGACGATTATCAAAAACAATGCCGATTATACGGTTGTGGGCCATGGTAATGCGCTGAACTATGGTCTGGAACGGGTGCGCTTCGTTGCCCCGGTTCCAACGGGCTCTGTCATTCACGGACGCACACGCATTGTCTGTGTTGCCCAGGAAAAAGGCGGGACGATGCTAACCGTTGGCGTCGCGATCCATGTCGTCGGATCGGAAAAACCTTCGGTCTGCTTCGACTGGAAGCTCCTCTACCGTGGGTGAGTCGGCATGATCGAAACCATCCCTCTTCCGACAACCGATGACCCGGTGGATCATGCATTCTGGCAAGGGTGCCTAGACAGTCAGTTGCTCATCCAGAGCTGCAACGATTGCGGCCATGTCCAGCACCCACCGCGGGCCATGTGCCCGATGTGCCAGTCAATGGAACTCGGCTGGAACCGGGCATCGGGCATGGGGACCATCTGGTCATACACGATACCCCATGCACCCTTGCTCCCAGCGTTTGCGGAGATCGCGCCCTATATCGTTGCAGTCATAATGCCCGATGACTTTCCGGGTCTCCGCATCGTCGGCGCGCTGGCTGATCCGGGAGGAAATTCCATCGGCGGGATTGATCCCGGGACCGTAGCGATTGGTATGTCTGTCCGCCTCACATTTGTTCAACTCGTCGATGACGTAGCGCTGCCATGCTGGTTTCCGGCAGAGGCTGGCATCACTTGGGAAAAGGAAAAGCAACAATGAAGATCAAGTCGCTCGGATATATCGGCCTCGGCAGCAGCAACCCCGATGCCTGGCTGACTTTCGGAACAGAGGTACTGGGCATGATGCCGTCGCGCGCTATTCCAGGAGAAGGCTGGGGAGGTCCCGGCGAGATAAGAGGCACGAACGGCAAGCCGGGCACCGCGCCCAATGGCACAATCTATCTCAAGATGGACGAGCGACAGTGGCGGATCGCAGTCCACCCGACCGATGGGTCTCGCGATCTGCTGTATATGGGGCTCGAACTGGCGGGGCCGCTTGAGCTCGAAGCTGGAATCGCCGAGCTGCGCGAAGCGGGAATTGCCGTTCGGGAAGGCAGCCCCGATGATGCCTTCGCCCGCGCGGTTACGGGAATTGCCTATTGCGAAGACCCGAGCGGCAATTCGATCGAGCTTTATTATGGGCCAACGACGGACTATAAATTCACCTCGCCTATTCCCGGACTGGAATTTGTGGCCGGGCATCTCGGGATCGGCCATTTCAATCTGTTCGTGAACAATCAGCCGGCCTGCTTCGATTTCTACACGCGGCTCCTGGGGTTCAAACTGTCTGATTATATCCGGTACGGTCCTGACGCAGCGCTACAGTTCCTGCGCTGCAATGAACGGCACCACAGTCTTGCGATGGTCGATCTCGGCGGCGATAATGCTGTGCAACATTTGCTTTTCGAGATGGCGACGATTGACGATGTTGGCATGGCGCTCGACCGGGCCAAGCAATCGGGCGCTGCCGTAGTCAGTTCGCTCGGCCGCCATCGCAATGACGGTATGCTCTCATTCTACATGCGCTCCCCCGGCAGTTTCGACGTCGAAATAGGGTGCGGCGGCAAACGGCTCGACGACACATGGTCTCCCAACGAGTTTTGCGAAGGCGATGTCTGGGGCCATGACGGATTGATCGAAGCCATTATCGAGGCCGGCGAAGTCGCACGCCAGCGGAACGCAGAGGGGTCATCGTGATCGTCATGCAGTCCACCGGAGAAAGCACTATCGATACCGAATATCAGTTGGAAGATCGCTATACGCGCACAAAAGGCCGGGTTTTCCTGTCTGGATCGCAGGCGCTTGTCCGGCTGCCGATGATGCAGCGGCAGCGCGATCTCGCGGCGGGGCTGAACACGGCTGGTTTCATCTCGGGCTATACCGGTTCGCCGCTCGGCGGCTATGATATTGCGCTCAATCAGGTGCCGGACCTGCTGACGGAAAACCATATTCATTTTGAGCCCGGCATCAATGAAGATCTCGGCGCGACAGCGGTCTGGGGTTCCCAGCAGGTCGCCCTGTTCGGCAACGCGCGTTATGATGGTGTGTTCGGTATCTGGTACGGCAAGGGGCCGGGTGTGGACCGGTCCGGCGATGCGCTGAAGCATGGCAGCTATTCGGGATCATCGCCCAATGGCGGTGTGCTGGTGCTTGCCGGTGACGATCATGGCGCAAAATCCTCGACCATCGCCCATCAGAGCGATCATGCCTTCATCCATTTCGGCATGCCCTATCTCAATCCGTCATCGGTGCAGGACTATATCGATTTCGGCCTGCATGGCTTTGCCATGTCGCGCTATTCGGGTTGCTGGATCGGCATGAAATGCGTGACGGATACGATTGAAAGCAGCGCGTCCGTCGATGTCGACCCGGACCGGATCGAGACCATTCTTCCCGGTGATGAAAATACAGATGGCAAGCGCAGCGCGCGCTGGATGGTGCCAGCACTGGTTGCTGAAAAGCGGCAATATCAGGAGCGTATCCCCGCATTGCTCGCCTATGTCCGCGCGAATGGGCTGAACCGCACCGTGCTGACCTCGCCCAACAAGCAGCTGGCGATTGTAACGACCGGCAAAACCTTTCTCGATGTGATGCAGGCGCTCGATGATCTGGATCTGGATGCCGCGCGGTGTGAGGCGCTGGGCATCTCGCTCTTCAAGGTTGCGATGCCCTGGCCGCTGGAGCCCGAGGGCATCGGTGAATTTATCACGGGCAATCGCGAAATCCTCGTGATCGAGGAAAAACGTCCGATCATCGAAGATCAGCTTGCCCGACTGCTCGTTAACAGGACCGATCATCCTGTCTTGACCGGCAAGCATGATCCGGAGGGCGAACCGCTGGTTTCGGCCGAAGGTGAGCTGTCCCCCGGAACGATTGGCTGGCTCATCGCGGGCCGGTTGAGGTCGCTGGTTGGCGAAGGTGGGAAATCGGGCTGCCTTATCGAGGCTGATGCCGCCAAGGATGGCCCTGTCTCCGGAACCGCGTCTCTTGCCCGCATGCCGAGTTTTTGCGCGGGTTGCCCGCATAACCAGTCTACCAAATTGCCCGAGGGCAGCGTCGCCTTTGGCGGCATTGGTTGCCATGGCATGGCGACCTTCCTCCCCGAAAGGAACACGCCAACACTGTTCCAGATGGGCGGAGAGGGTGCGCCCTGGATCGGCATCGCCCCCTTTACCGAGACATCGCACATCTTCCAGAATCTCGGCGACGGGACCTATTATCATTCAGGCCTTTTGGCGATCCGGGCGGCGGTCGCTGCGGGCGTCAACATCACCTATAAAATCCTCGTCAACGATGCCATCGCCATGACTGGTGGTCAGCCGATTGCGGGCAAGATGCGCGTCGATCAGTTGACCAAGCAGGTGCACGCCGAGGGCGTGGGCACTATCGCGGTCGTCACCGATCATCCCGAAAGCTATGATCGCGATGCCGATTTCGCGCCGGGCACGACGATCCATCACCGCCGCGAACTCGACGAAGTCCAACGCCGGATGCGGGACATTCCGGGGGCTACCGCGATCATCTATGATCAAAATTGTGCGACCGAACTGCGCCGCCGCAGGAAGCGCGGCAAGGCAGAGGACCCGGACCGTCGCCCGTTCATCAACAGCCGGGTCTGCGAAGGCTGCGGCGATTGCTCTGTGCAATCCAACTGCATCGCCATCGAGCCAGTCGAAACCGAATTCGGGCGTAAGCGGCGGATCAACCAGTCGGCCTGCAACAAGGATTTTTCCTGCCTCGAAGGCTATTGCCCGAGTTTTGTGACCGTTCATGGCGGGCGGCCCCGAAAGCGCGGCGGCGGTGGTGGCCATAGCTATCAGGATATCCTGGCCGAGGTTCCGACCCCCGAGACCGCTTCGGTCGCCAAACCGTTCAGCCTGCTCGTTACCGGCATCGGCGGAGCCGGTGTGGTGACGCTGGGCGCTATCCTCGGCATGGCGGCGCATCTCGAAGGCAAGGGCGCTTCGGTGCTCGATGTCACCGGCCTTGCCCAGCGCAATGGCCCAGTGACCAGCCATGTGCGCGTCGCGGTATCGCCCGAAGCCCTGCAGGCCACCCGCATATCCGCAGCTGACCTCATAATCGGCAGCGATATCGTGGTCACCGCGAGCGCCGACGTGCTTGGCCGCATGCGTTCCGACCTTACCCGCGCCGTGGTCAACGGCCGGGTTGCGCCAACATCGGATTTCGCGAGTAATCCCGATCTCGATCTCAGCGCGGGCACGATGAAGACGCTGATCTCCCAGCGCGGCGAGACGGTCGAATTTATCGAGGCGAGCCGCCTTGCTTATGCGCTGATGGGTAATGAGGTCGGGGCCAATCTGATGCTCGTCGGTTATGCGGCGCAGCGCGGCTGGCTGCCGATCTCGCTCGCCGCGCTCGACCGGGCCGTCGAACTGAACGGGACTGCGGTTGATATGAACCGGGCGGCCATTGCATGGGGCAGGATCGCGGCGCATGACCCGGGAAAGCTGATCAATGTGATTTCGCCGGAGAAGGCGGACACGGAAGACGCCGATACCCTCGATTCCATTGTCGCCCGCAACATGGCCGAACTCGAACGCTATCAGGACCGCGCTTATGCCGAACGCTATCGCGCATTGGTGGATGGCGCGCAGAGCGCGGAGCAGTCGCTGGGCACGGACGGGGATGATTTCGCCCGGGCGGTCGCCCAATATCACTTCAAGCTGCTTGCCTATAAGGATGAATATGAGGTCGCGCGCTTGCTGAGCGGCGATGAATTCCGGCGCACGCTGGAAGAGGAATTCGAGGGCGATTTCCGCATCGAATATCATATGGCACCGCCGATCCTCCAGCGGCGCGATCCTCGGACCGGGCGCTATCGCAAGCGCAGCTTTGGCGGCTGGATGCGGCCGATGCTTGGCTTGCTGGCGAAGTTTCGCCGACTGCGCGGCACGCCGTTCGATGTGTTTGGCTATGCCGCGCATCGCCGCCTCGAGCGCGATCTGATCACCGAATATGAGCGTGATATTGCGATGCTCGCTGGGCGCCTCAACCCGGCAAACCACAATGTGGCCGTGCGTATTGCCCAATGGCCCGAACAGGTTCGCGGCTACGACACCGTCAAGGACGAGCATATCGACCGGATGCGCGAGACCAAGCGCGAACTGATCATAGAACTTGAGGAGGCGCGGCGCGAAGCCGTGCCGGCCTGATCACAATGGGAAAAGCGGAATGACAATTCTTGAAGGCAAAGCGGCTGCCGTCACTGGCGGCGGACGCGGCATTGGACGGGGTCACTGTCTGGCACTGGCGGAGGCAGGGGCGGCTGTCGTCGTCAATGATATCGATCCCGAGGCGTCCGCCGAAGTAGTTGGCGAGATCGAGGCGGCGGGCGGCGCAGCGATTGCCAGCGATGCCAATATCGGCAGCAGGTCCGGGGCTGAGGCCCTGGTTCAGGCCTGTATCGACCGGTTCGGTTCAATAGATGTCATGGTCAACAATGCTGGCAATCTGCGCGACCGCTCCTTTCTCAAAATGTCAGACGAGGAATTCGATGCCGTCTGGACCGTGCATGTCAAAGGAACTTTCTGGTGCAGCCAGACGGCAGCGCGCGCCATGCGGGAGGCTGGCAAAGGCGGCGCGATCATCAACACCACCTCGGGCGCGCATTTCGGCAGCTTCGGCCAGACCAATTATGCCGCCTCGAAAGGCGCTATCGCGTCGATGACCTATACCTGGGCGCTGGAGCTTTCGCGCTACGGCATTCGCGTGAACGCCATCGGGCCGACCGGTACGACCCGCATGTCGGATACGTTCGGCGGAGAGAAGCTGCCCTATATCGATCCGGGATTGAACGGGCCGCTGGTTGCCTTCCTGGCAAGCGATCTCTCACGCGGCGTCAGCGGCCAGATTTTCGGCTCGGGCGGCGAGCGCGTCGCGCATATGGTGCAGCCGCATTATGGCAAAACGCTGGTGCGTGAGGGTGGATGGACCGTCGA
Organism: Sphingomonadales bacterium; assembly: GCA_024636595.1. Lineage (GTDB taxonomy): Bacteria > Pseudomonadota > Alphaproteobacteria > Sphingomonadales > Sphingomonadaceae > Parasphingorhabdus. The sequence continues at coordinate 34,994 of JAGXGT010000142.1, forward strand.
AGCGCTTGCCGAACATTTCATGCGTCAGCTTCCCGGAGAGTTCGGGGTGCTTGGCATGCTTGGCCAGCCCTATCCCTTCCATGATGGCGTGACCCCGCCCGAGCCGGCCGAATGACCGGGAACGCGGCTTTCAAGGATCGGACCGCGATTGCGGGCATCGGGCAGACGGATTTTGCCAAGGGTCTGCCCGAGACCGAGTTGCAACTCGCCTGCATGGCTATTCGCACCGCGCTGGATGATGCGGGCGTCGATGCGAGCGAGGTGGATGCCCTCGGCTGCTTCACCCAGGAAACGACGCCCGAATTTGAGATCGCCCGCAATCTGGGCTTCGGCGAACTGCATTATTTCAGCCAGGTCGCCCATGGCGGCGGCGCTATCTGCGGTGCGATTGGCCAGGTCGCGATGGCGATTGCGCTCGGCATAGCGAAGGTCGGCGTTGTCTGGCGGTCGCGCAAACGCGGCGATCCCTCGAAGCGGCAATGGGCGGGTGTCCAGCCACGGATTGAGGATCACTGGAAATGGTCCCGGCCCCATGGTCTGTCGCGTCCGGTCGATGAAGTTGCGATCATGATGCAGCGCTACATGCATGATCATGGCGCGACGCGGGAGGATCTCGCGGCGGTCGCGCTGACCCAGCGCGCCTATGCCAACAGTAATCCGGATGCGCTGATGCGCGAGAAGCTGGTCGACATGGCCGCCTATATGGATGCGCGGATGATTGCCGATCCGCTGTGTCTGTTCGACAATTGCCTGGAGAGCGACGGGGCCATCGCGATCGTTATTACCAGCGCTGACCATGCGCGCGACCTACGCAAACCACCGGTCCTGATCCATGCCTTTTCGCAAGGGATGACGCGCGAGCATCAATTGATGACCGACTATCATGGCGCGGACCCGTTTCGCAGCTCATCGGGCGCAACCGCGGACAATCTATGGCGGCAATCGGATATCCGCCCGGCAGACATTGATGTGGCCCAGATCTACGATGCCTTCTCGCCGCTCGTTTTGTTCAGTCTTGAAAATTACGGACTGTGCGGACGCGGTGAGGCAGCGGCGTTTGTTGCCGGGGGCGGAATGGGGCCGGGCGGCGCGCTGCCGGTCAACACCTCGGGCGGAAGCCTGTCCGAAGTCTATCTGCACGGCGCGAACCTTGTGACCGAGGGCGTGCGGCAGTTGCGCGGAATGGCGGCGAACCAGGTTGAGGGTGTCGAAACCTGCCTGGTCAGCACCTGTGACAGTACGCCCAACGGCGCGCTGGTCCTCAGGCGCTAGAGCAGAGAGCGATCATGACATTGAAAATTTCACGGGACTCTATCGATCTTGGCATCGTCACGACCAATGAGGCAGCGATGCGCGCATTCTATCAGCAGCTGCTTGGTCTGGAAGAGGTTGGCGAGGTGCCGATTGGAAAAACTGGCCGGATCATCAAGCTCCAGTGCGGCAGCAGCATCATCAAATTGTTCGTTCTCGCCGAGCTACCGCAAAATGATGCCGCCGCCAGCCATTATTTGGCCGCCACCGGTCTGCGCTATTTTACCATCTACATCAGCAATCTGCGCGAAACGGTTGAGGCCTGCCGCGCCCAGGGCGTGGTCATTGTGAACGATATCGGCGAACCCCGGCCCGGCATGCTAGCGGCCTTGATTACCGACCCGGATGGGAACACAGTCGAACTGATGGAGACGGAGTAAGCGCATTGCCAAGGCAACGCCCCTTGGGAGAGGACACCAACATGAATTCAGCATTCAGGCAGGGACTGGTGATTACGGGCGGGGGCAGAGGAATTGGCCTTGCGACCGCAAGGCGGTTTGTCGAAGCGGGGTTTGAGATCGTCAATCTGTCGCGCTCGCCAATCCCGATTGATACGGCGCGGCAGATTACCGTCGATTTCGCGGCACACGGCTGGGAAAGCGCGGTCAGCGAACAGCTGTCCGAGGCGCTGGACGGTTTTGAGCGGGTTTGTCTCGTCCACAACAGCGCTCTTCAGCTGCCCGGTGATGTCGCGAATATCGACATCGTCGGCTTGCGAAATTCTCTGGAAATCAATGTAGTGGCGCCCGCTATCCTCAACAGGCTGGTGCTGCCCTCCATGACCGCGGGCTCGTCCATTATCTATGTCGGATCCACCCTCAGCCATCGTGCGACCCGGGGTATGGCGGCCTATGCAACCAGCAAACATGCCGTGGTTGGCCTCATGAAAAGCACGGCGCAGGATCTGGCCGGCTCGGGCATTCATACAGTGTGCGTCTGCCCCGGCTTCACCAATACCGAAATGCTGCGCAGCTATGGCGGGGAGGCGCTAGACCATCTTGCGTCGCTGGTTACGCAAAACCGCCTCATTGAGCCTGAAGAGATTGCCGAGACGATCTTTCACGCCGCCCAAAGCCCGGTGCTGAACGGGGCAATGCTGCTCGCAGACCTGGGTTTTATCGAGCCCTGATGGTTGCCCACCTCCCGGAATGCGAGTTTAATGTGAGCAAAGTTTCAGGTTTTATGATAGCGTTGAAATTGGATTTGGCGATGCCGAAAACGGATCACGCGAAAAACCGGGATGAATTACAGTTGCCTCAGCCGATACTGACCGGGTTGCAAACACGGTTAACGCTGAAAGGCAATGTGCTTCACCGATACGCCGATCACCGGCGGAGGAGAGACTAGTTATGAGTGCCTTAGAAGCCGAACTCGCCCCACGCAAAGTACCACAACAGCAGCGTGCGCAATTCACCGTCGATTGTATCCTCAAGGCTGCTGAGTCGATCATCGTTAAAAGCGGCTATGATGCTGCGACGACAAACAATATCGCGGAAGTTGCCGGGGTCAGCATCGGCTCGCTCTATCAATATTTCGCAAGCAAGGAAGCCATTGCCGCTGCGCTGGTCGAGAGCGCGGTGATGAACGCTACAGAGGTGCTGCGCGACTGCCTAATCGAGAACATGGCCAAGCCGCTCGAGGAATCGGCGCGTCAAATCATTCGGACGATCCTCGAAACCCGCAAACAATACAGCTTCATCTTCCTGCGCCTGCCGCGAGAAGTACCAAAGCTCGGCCGATTGTCGCGCAACGTGACGACCGAGAAGTTCCTCTATAATACGATCCGCGCCTATTATCAGCATCACCGGACCGAGATTGGAGTCGAAGACATCGAGGTCGCAATGTTCGTGTCCGAACATATCATTGTCGGCAGCATTGATGCCTATCTCAACAATAATGCCCCGGTCATCACCGACGAACAGTTGGTCGAGCAATTGTCCGATGCGTTCGTGAAATATCTTACCAAGTAACAGAAACGGAACCCGACAGTGAATTTTGATTTTGATGCCGATCAGATTGCATTTGTGGCTGAGGTCAGGGCGTTTCTTGATGAGGTTCGGCAATGGCCCGATGCGGCCGACATCATGTGCCCCGAACGCGAATCGGATTCGATCCTTGCCGATACGCCGGCTCGCAAAGCCTTTAACAAGGAGCTTGCGAAGCGGGGTTATCTCGGCCTGTCATGGCCCAAGGAATATGGGGGGCAGGGTCGGCCGGGTATCTACGAATATCTCCTGAATGAGGAACTGTCGCGGGTAGGCGCGCCTCTGATCGGCAAGGGTGTGGGCTGTGTGGGGCAAACCCTCATCCGCCATGGCTCAGACCGGTTGAAGCAGGAATTCCTGCCTAAGATCCTGCGCGCTGATGTCGAATTTGCACTCGGCTATTCAGAACCTCATGCCGGATCAGATCTCGCGGCGCTAAAGCTGCGCGCAGAGCAGGAAGGCAATGGCTGGCGGATCAACGGACAGAAAATGTTTACGACCTCAGCCCATTTCGCCGACTGGTACTGGCTTGCGGCGCGGACGGATTTTGACGCGCCCAAACATCGAGGGATCAGTGTCTTTCTTGTGCCGATGGATCAGCCCGGGATCACGATCCACCCGATCGAAACCATGGGAGAACATGTCACGAACCAAGTGTTTATCGATGATGTCTTTGTCGAAGATGCCTATCTTGTTGGCGAGGTGAACAGGGGCTGGACCTATATCTGCGAGGCGCTGGATTACGAACGCTTTACATTTTACACATTCAGCCCGCTTGAAGTGAAGCTCATCGCGCTGCGCGACCTTCTGCGTCATACCCGGCGCGACTGCGCGTCGGTTCTTGCCGAACCCCATATTCGCAGACGGCTGGCGAAGCTGACGGCGGAGGTCGAAACAGCCAAGATGCTTCAGCGGCGGGTAATCTATGCGTCGTCGCTTGGCCGCGTGCCGAGTATCGAAGCGGCGATGTGCAAGCTCTACAGCACGAGCCTGCACCAGCGGCTTGCGGATTTTGCGCTCGATAGCCTCGGCACAGATGGACTGCTCCACAAGGGCGACGCCGAAGCGCCCGCTGCCGGAAAATGGGAATGGTCGTACCGGGCGACTGCGCTCGATACGATCGGTGCTGGAACATCGGAAATACAAAAGAATATCATCGCCCGGCGCGCACTCGAACTACCGCTCGAATACTGACATCCCGGTTAGCAGCGAGGTATCAGCAATATCGTTCCAGCGTTGGCCGTGCGTCCGGTACGGCAATGCTGGCCAGTGCCCGCGCGCATTCGTCGGGCGTTTTACCGATCAATTTGGCAATTCCATATTCGGTCACAACAAAGTCCACATCGGTGCGGGGCACCGTGACAGGCGTATCGCTGGCAAGCCTTGGGACGATTCGGGAGCGCGTTCCGTTCGTGTTGGTCGCTGGTAGTGCGATGATCGAACATCCGCCCCGGGAGCGATGCCCAGCAGCCGAAAAATCGGGCAGACCGCCGGCTGCGCTAACAAAATAGTCACCAGCTTTCTCGGCATTCACCTGACCGAGCAGATCGACTTCAATCGCTGAATTCACGGTAATCAGGCCATCGATCTTCGCAAGAGTAGAAGGATTGTGAGTATCCTGGATTGGGTGTAGGCGGAAGTCCTCACGTCCGTCCAGCCAGCGATAGAAGTCTGCGCTTCCCATTACTGTCGCGCAGCTCATCGGGATATCCGGATCAAGTGCTCCAGCCTCGACCAGCGTCCGAATTTCTCCCGAGATCAATCCGGAATGAATACGCAGATTTCGATGATTGGTCAGCTTCAAAAAGAGCCTGCCGGGCACCCGTCCGATACCGATCTGCAAGGTTGCATTGTCGCCGATCAAACGGGCGAGATGGCCGGTAATCGCGTCGGAAACCGGGTCGGGCGCCGCGCTGGCCGCGGAAAGGCTTAGCGGCGGTGTGTCGTCGACAAAGGCGTGGCTGAACCGTTCAAGGGACAGGCTGGCGTTGTGGGCCAGCACCGGCATGGACCGGGAAATGATGGCAACTCTTTGCGATGCCGTGTCCAACGAGGCTTCGACGAATTCCGCAGAAATTCCGGGAGTGACCATCCCATTCCTGTTGGGGGAGCTTACCGGGATAAATACTGTGTCCGCAGCAAATTCCCGAACAAAGTCGGTCACGCCAAAATAGGAGGAAACAATCTGGCGATATCCATCAAAACCCTTCGCAGGAGCCGGGAAAAATCCAGAAACCTGAGCGGCATTCCCAAGTAAATCGCAGTCGAACTGATTGATGCCTGAAACGAACGACGTAAGAATCGAAAGATGGGAAGCTGTACCGGGATCATCGCGAATGATCGCATGGAGTGCGCGCGGATCGCCAGACATTCCCTGCAGGAACAGTTTACGAGCTTCGCGGAGCAGCTGCTTTACGCCATTAGCGTCGATCTGTTTTACGGCCATAGGTGACAGAATCTGGTAGCTGGATTAGCGGGGTCGAAACAGGATCGGCATGGCTGCATAGCCTTGCAGAAACTCACCGAAAATACGCTTGCAACCACCCTGTTCAACCTCGAATTCGGGAATCGAGGCGATCAATTCCTCCAGGATAACACGCCCTTCCAAGCGCGCCAGATGCTGGCCGAGGCAGAAATGCAGACCGGTGCCGAAAGATAGGTTTCGCCGCTGTTTGCGGGTGATGTCAAACTTGTCAGCTGCGTCAAATTCGCGGTCATCCCGGCATGCTGCGGCATAGAGGAACAGAACGGATTGGCCTTCACGCATCACCTGCCCGTGCAATTCTACATCTTGGGCAATGCGCCGACCAAGCAGATTGGTGGGCTGGTCATAGCGCGCTGCTTCTTCAAAAACACCGGCGATGAGAGCATGGTCATCGCGCACAATCGCGAACTGATCGGGATGTTTGTCGAGGTAATAGATACTGCTCGCTGTGGTCAGCGGCACGGTATCAGAGCCCGTGATCACCATCGCGAACACGCTGAAGAAAATCTGGTCGTCCGACAATCGCTGCCCGTCGATTTCGGCGCCAAGCCAGCTGACGATATGGCTGTGTTCAGCGGGTGGGCGCCTGCGATATTTGTCGATCAATCGAAGGATGTAGCCATGCGCTTCGGTAAAAGCCCGCACGCCAGCTTCGGTCGTTCCAGGCACTCCCGATTCACGCTGGTAGAACCGGTTGATATAGCCCCGGATTTGTAGAACCTCTTCCAACTCAAGACCAATAAAAGCCGCGATAAGATCAAGCGCCGTGCGGCTGCTCAAGGCATAGACATCCAGTTCTCCCTGCTCCAGCATCGGTTCGAGTAGTTTGCGGACGACCCTACGGACATGGTCTTCAATAAGCGCAATTTTGTCCTTCAGATAGGATCGCGCGATCAAGCCCCGATGTTTGCCATGATCGGGTGGGTCCATGAACAGAAACACGTGCGGCGGAGGCTCACTTGCTAGAAACAGGGCATCGGGGGAGGTTCCGTGCGACGCGGTAAAGGATTGGCGATCCATGCTGGCCTGCCAGATGTCTTCAAACCGGGTAAGCGCCCAGCAATCGAGATCTTCGATGTAATAGGCTGGGGCCTCGGCCTGCATTTGCTTGTAGACTGGCCAGGGATCGGACCAGAGGCTTTCATCGTAGGGCGAGTATCGAAGGGTCATGGATTTGGGACCTTTTATTGGACTTCGGATGAGATTTTGGCGACCGCCGCGGCAACAGCAACAGCATGTTCTTGGCCATGGTGGGCCAGTGCCCGCAGGCTAGCGCAATGATCGAGAAAATTATCGAGCGGCATCCGCTGCCCCATGGAGAGCAGCCTTTTTGCAAGCCGGATCGCGCGCCTGGGTTGACCGGCAAATCTGGCTGCCAGAGCTTCAGCCC
>JAGXGT010000143.1 GCA_024636595.1 Sphingomonadales bacterium
CGCAACAGCCGTGCTGGCTCAATCTATATCGTGAAGCCAAAGATGCACGGGCCGGAAGAATGCGCTTTCACGAATGACCTGTTTGACGCGGTGGAAGATCTGCTCGGACTCGACCGCAACACCATCAAGGTCGGCGTCATGGATGAGGAACGCCGGACCTCGGCCAACCTCGCCGCCTGTATTCGCGCCGTGAAGGATCGGGTTGTGTTTATCAACACCGGCTTTCTCGACCGTACCGGCGATGAAATCCATACGTCGATGCAGGCTGGCGCGATGCTTGCCAAGGGCGATATCAAGAAAAGCGACTGGATTACGGCTTATGAACAGCGCAACGTCGCCATTGGTCTCGCGTGCGGCATGTCCGGCAAGGCGCAGATCGGCAAGGGCATGTGGGCCGCGCCCGACATGATGGCGGACATGATGGAACAGAAAATCGGCCATCCGATGACCGGTGCCAATACCGCATGGGTGCCTAGCCCGACTGCGGCAACGCTGCACGCGATCCACTATCACCGGGTCAATGTGTTCGACCGGCAGAAGGAAGTCGCGGCGGACGGCATTGCGCCGCTCGAGAAATTGCTGACCATTCCGCTGGCCGAAGGCCACAACTGGTCGGATGAGGAAATCGAGCATGAGCTGGACAATAATGCGCAGGGCATATTGGGTTATGTGGTGCGCTGGATCGACCAGGGTATCGGCTGCTCAAAGGTCCCTGACATCAACGATGTCGGCCTGATGGAAGATCGCGCAACCTTGCGCATTTCGTCACAGCATATGGCAAACTGGATGCTGCACGGCGTCTGTTCTGCCGCGCAAGTGGACGCCGCTCTGCTGCGGATGGCGGCGAAGGTCGATGGCCAGAATGAAGGCGATCCGCTTTACCGGCCAATGGCGCCAAATCCGGATGACAGTCTCGCTTTTCAGGCGGCCCGTGATCTGGTGTTCAAGGGTGTCGAGCAACCGAGCGGCTATACCGAACCGCTGTTGCACGCCTATCGGCGCAAACTGAAGGCTGCGGGCTAGGGCGCGGGGGAAAGCAAACGCGCGACCGCGACAAATTCATCGACGCTTACCGTCTCAGGCCGTCTGGAACTGTCGATCCGCAGCGTTTCAAGGGCATCCAGTGCTCCCGCAAGTCCCTTCAGGCTCTGTCTGAGCATCTTGCGCCGCTGCCCGAAAGCGGCCTGGGTGAGATCGGCCAGAACCTTGGGGCTAACGCCCTCTGGTTGCGCCTTGGGCACCAAGTGAACAATCGCCGACATTACCTTCGGCGGCGGCGTGAAGGCGGAGCGATGGACCGTCATCGCCAGTTTGGCGTCGCATCGCCATTGTGCCAGGATCGAAAGCCGTCCGTATGCCTCGGTTGCCTCGCGGGCGACAATTCGGTCGGCAACCTCGCGCTGGAACATCAGCGTGAGCGACCGCCATCGCGGTGGCCACTTCGGTTCGGATAGCCATTTGATCAGTAGTGCCGAACCGACGTTATAGGGCAGGTTGGAAACAATATGAAAAGGCGTATCGAACAGGCTAGCCAGATCAATTTTCAGCGCGTCGTCATCAATGACCGTCAGCTGTCCGGGGAAATAGTCGCCCAATTCCGCCAGTGCCGGCAGGCAGCGACGATCGCGTTCCACTGCAGTAACGCGCGCGCCGGCTTGCAACAGCGCCTGGGTGAGCCCACCCGGTCCCGGACCCACTTCAAAGACCGTCTGGCCGTCGAGGTGGCCGGGAACCGCAGCGATCCGGTCCAGCAGCTGCAGATCGAACAGGAAATTCTGGCCCAGCGCCTTGTTGGCGGACAAGCCATGTTTCTTTATCACCTCCCGCAGCGGGGGCAGGGCAACCTGCGGTTTCAATGGCCGTAAATCTGGCGGTTGCTGACGGCGGTAGCGGCCATCTGGATGGCGGCAATCATCGACCGCGGATCGGCAATATTCTGGCCAGCAATGTTGAACGCGGTGCCATGATCCGGCGACGTCCGGACGATCGGCAGACCGAGCGTGATATTAACGCCATCAAAAAAATGCAGGGTCTTCAAAGGGATCAATGCCTGATCGTGATAGGGACAGAGCGCGACATCAAATTTGATCCGCGCTTCTTCGTGGAACATGGTGTCCGCAGGCAGCGGATCGGTTATATCCATACCTTGCTCGCGCAGTTGATCAATCGCCGGCTGTATGATCCGCTGTTCTTCGTGCCCGAGATTGCCAGATTCGCCAGCATGTGGATTGAGTCCGGCGACCGCGATACGAGGTTTCTCGATGCCAAAATTCCGGGTCATCGCTTTTTGGGCGGCGCGCGCGCAGGCAATAACCAGTCGCTCGGTCAAATATTCCGGAACATCCTTCAGCGCGATATGGGTTGTCATGGGAATAACGCGCAATGTCGGTCCCGCCAACATCATTACCGCGTTTTCCCGCGCTATACCGCAGCGTTCCGAAACAAATTCGGTCTGACCGGGATAGCGAAAACCAATTTTGTAGAGCTGCGTTTTCGACACCGGCGCAGTCACGACCGCACCGGCATCGCCGGAGCGAGCCAGTCCGCAGGCAATTTCGAGGGCGTGCAGCGAACATTGCGCACTGTCCATGGTCGCTTCGCCGGGACGTGCGGCGGCAGCCTCATGGATATGGAGCACCGGCAATGCTTGGCCGAATGCCTCGCTGGCGTCCATCGGCTGGTCAATTTTCTCGACCGGAACGCCGGAAAGTTTCTCGAAGTCGGCAAAATTACCAATCGCAAAAAACGGCTTTAGTCCTGCTTCGACCCGCTGATTCCAGCTCTTTCCGATGATTTCTGGCCCCACGCCAGCGGGGTCCCCGCAAGAAATGGCGAAGGGCTTGGCGGTCCAGTCAGCCATTAATTATATTCGATGATGGCGTCGCGTCTCAGATCGCGCAGATATATTTGCGCTCGTTTGTTGACCCGGTCGTTTTCCAGGCGAGACATGATCGCGTCAAAGGACGGTGCGGTAGCGGTCTGCGGATCATCTCGTCCACAAAGGATTAGCACGCGCACGCCGTCTTCGACCGAACCAAATGGCTGGCTCGCCTGACCGATTTGCAGCTCTGCGATCGCTCCCTGCAGGGCGGCAGGAAGGTCCCGTAGCTTGACCTGATCGTTGTCGACGACGCTGGCACCCAGCCGAGCGGCCACTTCATTGGCTGCGCCACAACCTTTGATGCCTTGGGTTGCCGTAGCGAATTTTTCCGCTTGCGCGGCAGCTTGTGCTTCAGTGATGCCTTCAGGAAAGCCTATCGCCAGTTGCTTAAGGCTAAGCAGCGCGTTGCGAGGGTCCGCAGTGAGCACCTGACGCGAATCGATCAGATAAAGAATCGAAAAACCGCCAGGCACCTCGACGGGACCGACAACCTGTCCGACCTGCATTTGCTCTGCAGCGTCGGCAAGTGTTTGCGGCAATTGAGCGGGACGAACCCAACCCAGGTCGCCGCCGGTCGCGGCCGTAGAAGCTTCTGAAAACTGCCGGGCATATGCTACGAACGAACCGCCGGCGCGGATCTGCTCCAATATCTTGCGCATATTTTCAGCAACTTGTGGCGCGGTTTCTTGAGAGGCCGACATATAGATTTCGCCGATGCGAAATTCGCTGGTGCCCTTGGAGGCGTTTAAACGTTCGATGATGGCGTTAACTTCTTCGTCGCCGACATTGATAAACGGCTGGATATTCCGGCGGAGCAGGCGGCTCCATGCCAATTCCCCTTTGATCTGGCGTTTCAGCGTGTCGGTGGAGGAGCCTTGGGTGCGCAGATATTGATCGAATGCGTCGAGATCCTGTTTGAAATTCTGTTGGGCTACCTGCCGGAATGTGGCGTCGACTTCCTCTTCAGAAATGTTGATTTCATTGGCGGCGGCTTCCTGAATTTGCAGCGTCTCGTCGATCAGATTTCTTAATACCTGAAGCCGCAGGCGCTGTTTCTCCTCGTCCGAAACTTCGCCGCCATTAGCGGCGACGATCAGCGCAAGGCGTTGGCCGACATCGGTTCCGGTAATGATGTCCCCATTAACAATCGCTGTGGCACGGCGAACGTTGGGGTCATTTTTTCCAAATATGGTCAATTCGTCAGGAATATTCAATCCGGTTTGGGGTAACGAGGCATCCGCGACCGTTTGGCTCACGGACGGCGAAGCGGCTGCAATAGCAAACGCTGCTGTCAACATCGCCTTGGTTTTGAAACCTTGGATTTTCATACTGAATAAATTCATTTCTTGTTTCTTCTCAACTACAAAGAGTAAATCTGATGCAGCAAATAGCAAGCATCTGCTGAACCCAATATGAGCGGGCCAACCCGTGTAATAGCCCTTTACACGCCCAGATTGCGCAAGGCCAGCCGGAACAGAAAAGTACTGCCACGCCGCGCATCGCCGGTATTTTCATAATCATAGCGCCACGTCACACCCATGGAGAGACAGCCGTCGTCATAGGCGATGCCGAGGCGGTGCCGCACTGGCTCGTAGCCATCGGCCACCGAAATTGGATCCTCGCTGCGATCGGTCAGGTCGATAATCGCGGAGCCAAAAACGGACCAATATTGATCAACCTGATAGCGTCCTCCGAACCGCACCTCTTCGCGGTCCCTTAGATCTTCAAGCTGCAGCCCGATATTTCGGTTCAGGCGGAGATAACCGATTTGAGCATAAGTACCTTTGGAACCGATCGTAGCGTCGATCTCATTGCGCCGTATCGCCAGATTGTCCTTGTCGAGCCGGTAACGATGGGTGAATTTTACGATATCCTTGAACCGAACGTTTGTGCGACCGACGATATCGGAAAAACGATCGGACAGGCCGGTGCCTTCAGGGACGATGTTATTATTGTTTTCAAGCCGATAGCTCTGGCCGACGATCATATTCACTTGGAGGTTTGGCCGATTGATTTCCCATTCCATCCCATAGGTTGCCCGAACATTGTCCTCATAGCGATCATAGCCCGGAAAACGGTTGAGAGCGAAGAGATTGCTGTCTTCCAAATCAACCGCGCGGGAATCTTCATTGGGTACCGACAGATTGGCCAGGCCTGGTGTTGCGACGATCTGGAAGCGCGGCGTGATCGTCTGGGTACCGCCAAAGGCTTCCCCGATTAGCGGCCACTTCACGTCAACAGCAGCAGTAGCAATCGCACGCGCTTCCCAGCCGCTTTGCCCCCGATAAATGGCAGTTTCGTTGAGCGCATTGTCATCGCTATGATAAACATCACCGCGGACAAAGCCGGTCAAAGTGATTTCCTGGCCCCAGTCGGTCAGCTTGCGCATGTCCCAGCGGGCCGACCCAAATGCGCGTTGTGTATCCTGTCCTTCGCTGCGGCCAATCGCCAGGCTGTTGGCCTGCACCTCAAGCCGCCCACCCAGGACAGGATCGTTAAAGCGCTTGCGATAGTCGATCACCGGCAGGGCAACTGGAACGCGGTTTTGCGGATCGTTGACCCGCAGCGTTTGGAATGCCCAGCCCGCCAAAGAAAAATAGCTGCTGTCGCTCATCCGTTCGACATTGATCGTGGAGCGAAGAGTATCGTCGTCGCTAATATCGTAGCGCCGCAGAAATGTGCGATCGGAGACGATACGGGCCGACTGCGAAACCGTCCATTTGGGGTTTAGCCGGAACCGACCGCTGGTCGAAAAATAGCCGCGAAAATCTTCCTGGGCATTGGCCACGACTTGAGAAGTACCAGTCGGAATACGGGAGCTATAGGTGGCATAGCCGGTCAGTTGGAAAGCGCCTTTTTCATCCAGATTGCGGAAGGTGCCGCTAACCAAGGGGGCCACATCGGTAAACACCTGAGCCGTAACGGTGGCATCCTGATTGGGTGCGATACTGAAATAGTAAGGGACCGTCACGCCAACGCCGTTCACCGTATCAAATTTGATGTCGGGAACGAGCACGCCGCTGCGATTTTCGTCACTAACCGGGTGTGACAGGCCGGGCAACGGAAGGACAGGTAGCCCAAAAATCTCGATACGGGCGCCTTGATATTTCACCCGTTTCTTGACCGGATCATAGATGACCTTGACGGCCTTTATCTGCCAGCTCGGATTTTTGGGACAGCCATCCTCAGTGGTTACCGCGCAGGCTGTATAGGCGGCATTGTTAAGCTCCAGCGTGCCGTCGGCGAAGCGCTCGCTGCGCCGCGCGGCCAATCGACTGCCGTCCTCCAGCACGAGCAGCAGATTATCGACGGCACCATCGCGCAGGCTATCGGTCAGTTCAATGCGGTCGCCATAGGCGACGTCACCGTCCGGACTGATCGACCGGATATTGCCTTCCGCCACAACCGCACCGCTTTTTCGGTTCCACACGACCTGATCGGCACGCAAGCTATATCCGTCGCGATTGAGAACGACATTGCCCTTGGCTGTGACATAATCATTTTCAAAATCATAGTCGATGGTGTCGGCGCTAAACTCGATCTCATCATCTTGCCGGTCAGCTGCAACAGCGGCGTCGCTTTGCGATTGGGCCATAGCGGGCGCAGGCGCGACGGCAGCCAAAGATAGAGTGAAAAGGGCGAGTGAGGATTTCATCGACTGGCTCAACCTACTTTTAGCCCCATTTTGGACGGCATGAAATATCGCATGGTCCATCTTCCGATCGCCTATTGCACCTGTTTGCCCAGTCTGCAAATTTTCTTTGACAGATTCTGATGAACAGATGCTTGACCACAAAACCAAGACGGTGCAGCAACGCCGCACGATAGGATAAAAGTCGATCCGATCATAAATTGAGTCGGACCGGTGAGTGAATCACTGAAGCTTTTCACTCCTCCAAACACAAGAATAAGGACAGTTTTTCGATGAAATTCAGCTTTGCCAGTCAGCGGCCCGCGGATGCCGACGCGATCATTTTTGCAATCACCAAGAATGGATTTGACGATTTTGACCTCAATCTCGAGCAAGCGAAAACGGTAAAGGCGGGGGCAAAAGCGGCACGGTTTGAGGGGAAGCTGGGCGAGGTATTTGAGATTTTCGTAACCGAAGCGGATAAAGTTCTGCGGGTGGTGTTGACCGGATTGGGCAAAGCCAAGGCGAAAGATGCGGAATCTGCAGGGGGGTCAGCGATCGCCAAGATCCTGGCGTCTGGAGCGAAGCATGTTGTCGTTGATCCGTCGGGTCTTGACGAGGAACATCTGGCAAAGCTGCTGTTCGGAGCCAAATTGCGCAGCTGGCGGCATGACAAGTACCGCACGACGATGCCGGAAAAGCAAAAGGTCACGCTCGAGCAAATCACGATCCTCGACCAGGATCTGGAAACTGCCAAAGTCTGGCAGGACCTGTCGGCCGTTGCTGATGGCGTTGCCCTGACTCGCGAGCTTGTCGCAGAACCGGCCAATGCGATCTATCCAGAATCTTTCGTCGCTCGCTGTGAGGAATTGAAGGAGATGGGCGTAGAATTCACCGTGCTCGGCTGGGATGAAATGGAGAAGCTTGGGATGGGCGCGCTGCTCGGCGTGTCGCAAGGGTCCGAGCGTCCGCCGCGGTTGCTGGCGATGCGTTGGGATGGCACCAATGGTGCCCAGAAAACGCCGCTGGCTCTTGTCGGAAAGGGAGTCACCTTTGACACCGGCGGCATTTCCTTGAAACCCGGTGCCGGCATGGAAGAGATGAAATGGGATATGGGCGGGGCCGGAGCGGTTGCCGGAACCATGAAAGCGCTCGCTGGTCGTAAAGCGAAGGCCCATGTTGTCGGCGTTTGCGGGCTGGTTGAAAATATGCCCGACGGCAAGGCCCAGCGCCCCGGCGACGTGGTGACCAGCATGAACGGCCAGACCATCGAAGTGATCAACACCGATGCCGAGGGGCGGCTGGTCTTGTGCGATGCGATGCACTGGACCCAGGAAACATTCAAACCGGACGTACTGATCGACCTGGCAACCCTGACCGGCGCGATGATCATCGCGCTTGGCAACGAACATGCCGGTTGTTTCAGCAATGATGACGGGCTCGCCGAAGATCTGCTCGATGCGGGCAAGGAATCCGGCGATCCGCTCTGGCGGCTTCCGGTAGGCCCGGCTTATGACAAGCTGATCAATTCGCCGATCGCCGACATGAAAAATGTCGGGCCGCGCGGTGCGGGCTCGATCACGGCGGCGCAGTTTCTCAAGCGTTTCGTCAAGGATGGCGTGAAATGGGCGCATCTCGATATCGCAGGCATGGTCTGGGCCGACAAACCCAGCCCGGTCTGGGAAAAGGGCGCGACTGGCTATGGCGTGCGTCTGCTCAACCAATATGTCGCCGATCATTGCGAAGATTGATTGCTCTGCGACAATTCGGTGCCGTCTGACACGAAAGTTGGGAAGTTGCCGCGGTGCGGGTTGATTTTTACCATCTGACCCGGGATCCGGCGGAGAAGCTGGTGCCGATGCTGGCGAGCAAATCGCTGGAGGTTGGCAAAAGGCTGTTGCTGGTGGCGGAGGACGAGGCGCGCCGGGCGGCGCTCAGCGATTGCCTGTGGAATGCTGAGCCAGCGAGCTTCCTCGCCCATGATTTTGGCGGATCTGGGCGGGATTCGGATCAGCCGATCCTGATTTCCGAGCAATGCGAACCGGCCAACGGAGCGTCCTACATCCTGTTGTCGGATGGCTTGTGGCGGGACGAGGCGCTGGCCTTCGAGCGCGCCTTCTTCCTGTTCACCGCCGACCAGATCGACCATGCGCGCACCGTCTGGCGGCAATTGACGGCCAGCGAAGTTGTCACCCCGCGCTACTGGAAGCAGGATGGCGGCCGCTGGGTGGAAGGCCCCTGATTTGCCAATCCCGCGGATTTTGGGTAAGTTCCCGACCGGTCGCGCGATAAAATCCGGAGCCTGCCCATGTACAAACTTCTGATACTGCCCGTCACCTTCGCCATCGCCGCCTGCGGCGGCAATGACGATGAAAGGGCTTCTGGCACCTTTGACGATGGCGAGGGCAACAGGGGCAGCTATTCGGTGCGCGGTGATGACGAGAATAGCGAAACGGTGATCAAGTCGGACAAGGGCGAAGTCCGCATCGCCACCGGCGACAAGGCGATCAAGGATTTGCCGCTGGATATCCCGCTCTATCCCGGTGCCACAGTCCAGACCAGCATGGCCGGCATGGGGGAGGGCAAGTCCGGCGCGATGGTGGTGCTGCAGACGAAAGACAGCGTAGATGATGTGATATCATTCTACCGCAAGCAAATGAAATCAAAAGATATTACCGTAAAAACCGAAGTCAAATCGGGCGACATGCAGATGATCGGCGGCGAACGCGCA
>JAGXGT010000144.1 GCA_024636595.1 Sphingomonadales bacterium
CGGCGAGCCTGAATGCCATTCTCGACGGACAGGAACAGGTCCAGGGCGGTCTCGGCCTGCTGTTCGTCAATCTGCCGGTTGCTTTCCAGACGATGCCGGCCGGATCACTGATCGGCTTATTGTTCTTCATCATGGTGTTTTTTGCGGCGCTGACCAGTTCGGTGGCGCTGCTCGAGGCTTCGGTCAGCTGGGCAATCGGTCGCTTCAACAAGCCCCGCTGGCTGGTGACCATTGTCCTGGGCGGTCTCGCGTTCCTGATCGGAGCCTGGGCCAGTCTTTCGTTCAACAGCCAGGCGGATTTCCACCCGTTCGATTTCATGATCTTTTCCGGGCAGCCGGTGTTCGGCATTATTGATGAACTGACCGCAAAAATATTGCTGCCAACATCCGCGCTGCTGGTCGCCATTTTTGTCGGCTGGGTCGCGGATCGCCGGCTGATTGACAGCGAAAACGGTCTGGACGGCAATCTCCACCGCATCTGGCTTTTTCTGGTGCGCTGGTTATGTCCGCTGGTGATATCCGCGATTCTGTTGTTCGGGTTGTTCCCGGATCTTTTGGGCCAGGGCTAGCCCATGGCTGGCACCCGAACCCCCAAATGCCCGGTATGCAAAGGAGCTGCGACCGCAGAATTCACGCCCTTTTGCAGCGCCGGATGCAAGGATCGCGATCTGCTGCAATGGCTGGGCGACGGCTATAAAATACCCGGTCCGGCGGTTTCGCCCGACGAGTTGGCGGATCATTTCACCGGCGATTCCGGTCGCGACGGAGAGGACTGAACAGGCGCAATAAAACCGCCATTTTTAGGCTAGACAAGCGGCAAGCGCCCCGCCTATAGCGTCGCTTCCTAACGCTGCCCGCGCACCGCGCAGGCGCAGATGCCCGAGTAGCTCAGTTGGTAGAGCAAGCGACTGAAAATCGCTGTGTCGGTGGTTCGAATCCGCCCTCGGGCACCACCTTTTTTCAATATATTTTTGTGTCGATCGTATTCTCGATCACTGTAAAAGTGGGCGCGGTCGACCGTTATCGTGAATTTGTCTCCGATATTCTGCGATCTTGAATGATTGAGGTCAGTTGATGGCGAAGAGCCGCGGTCATTCTAGCGCATCGCTGCAGCGACGACCGCACCGCAGTTCAATGACTTGGGTTTTTGAATGAAAGCCTCGTCCTGTTTCTTGCTTGATCCAATGCCTAAAGCGCTACCGATCGACTTGGTCGCGACTTTCAGCACATCCCCAAGCGAGGGTTTTTCTGCATCATCCGCCTTGCCAAGTCCGGCAACGGACACTTCAGGAGCGTTTAGCGTTCCCGAAATCTTGATGGGATCGACAATGTGCAATGCGCTTTTCCCCTTGGCGCCGCCGCGCAAGACGAGAGAGATTGTTTCCCCGTCGAGCTTGATCCGCCCTTCGCCGCGGCCAATCGATATTTCGGTATCAACGGCCAGCGGGTCAGGGGTCAACACACCATTGTTCGCTTTGAAGTTGGCCACCAGACAGCGCAGCGGCACGCGTGCTTGCGGGTCGTCGATAATTTTTGCTACGGTGCCGCTCAGATTTTGACCCAGAACATGCGCGACAGTGGCGCGGATGCTGCCACCGGACGCAACCATCGCGGCTTTGCCGTTTGCTTTTTCCAGCGCCGCTCTGACGGTATCTCCGGAACCGGACAATTTGATCCGTCCCCGCACATTGGCCGTTACGATGTCGCCGTTCCCGATCAGGTCTTGAAGAGAAGCGCCTGTTACGGTCAGGTCCGTCGATAGTTTCGGTGCGCCGCCGCGATGGTCGACTTGCACGCTACCGGTCATCTGCCCGCTTTTCAAACCGACGACGAGATTGGTAATTTTTATTACCCGGTGATCCATCGACAGTCGGCCTTTCAGGCGCCTAAATACAGTTTCTCTGCGCGAAAGAAGGCGATCGACGGTAAAGTCTATCTGGCCATCCGTTGCGCCCATTTTCGACAGATTGATGCGCGTGTTCGGAATGACCCGAGGGCCGATCCGCCGCGTCAGCGCGGCCGCTTTTGCCAAGCCTTCGTCATCGGCCAGGTCATCGAAATCCAGGGTCGCGGCGTTGATCTTTGCGTCTATTTTTGTGCGTCCTTCGCGCTTGAGGACATCCGCTTTGCCAGACAATTTAGAGCGCCCGATCGTGCCGCTCAGTTTTTGTACAAACCAATCTTTGTCTTCGTGTCGGATATTGGCGCGCAAATCAATCGGCTGGGTTCCGAACAAACCTGCTTCGATGATCTGATCGAGGTTCTTGAGCGTCGGCGCTTTGGCAGACAGCGATGCGGTGAAGCGGTCGGTGTTTAGAACTCCCTGCATTTTCCCTTTCGCTGACATCTGCAAAGCCGGCGATTGCAGCGACATTTCAAAAGGATAATCGGCATCGGGGTCAATTCCGGCGATTGCGCCGCCGGTAAACACCAAGCTGGCTTTCGTTTTCATAAAAGTGCCGCTGGCCTCAGCGCGTAGACCGGTTTTGGAGTTCACGGAGATTGGTCCTTCGACCGACAGCGCCCGCTTGTGATCGGTAAAGCTGAAGTGCGAATTGATGATATCGAGATCGGTCAGACCGGGGCCGCGGTCATTTTCGCCATTATCATCATCGGAATCATCGTCCTTCCAGTTGGCGCGGCCGTCCTTGTTGCGGACCAGGGAAATGTCGAGTCCGTCGATCATCACCCGATCTGGCCTTGCGTTGCCCATGATGACATGCAGCACGCCCACGCGCGCCGATATCGATTTCAATGTCAGAAAATCGCCTTTTCCGGCCCATGCCGGTTGTGCAATGCGCACGTTGTGGACGGTAATGACCGGGGAGTAGGAGAAGACGCTGTCTCTGGTGACAGTCCCTATTTCGACAGTACGATCTGACGTTCCCTGCAATTCGATGCTGATCACCGTCCGCAGCAGGCTCGCGGGCACAGCGCCGAGAAACAATATCAGCAGGACCACAATCGCGACGATCGCGGCAATTACATTGCGCGTCCGTCGGTGGGCAAACAGGGTAGGGCGCTCGGCCATCCCGTTCATGGCTTAATGATCAGCCAATTGGTCAGAACGGCAATGTTTCCCCAACGGGTCAATATTCCGTAATATGTTCGCTTTTCGCACCATGAATTTCCTATGCTGGACACTGATATTACCAGCTTACTATTTGATACGGATTTATTTGACCTGTTCTGCGGAAAATAATCCGGCGATCTTCGGATTACGATTTGCGGCAGAAAAGGTTGCCTATTGATGGCTAGTTTATATGAGCAGCGCCCGCTTGGCATCAGGACTGCCGGTTGCCGCCGCCCGCTTGCGTGGCGGCAAACCAACAAAAATGACTTAAGCTATCTTTAGCGCTGTCACCGACAGCGGTCATTTTGCCCAGGCTTCCGTGTCGGGTGCACCACCCACCGCCTGATACAGGCTGATTATCGCATTGATCTGATCGGCTTCCAGTTGCACGAGCGACAGTTCAACGCCGAGCAAGCTACGCTGCGCATCCACTTGCTCGATATAGGGCGTATAGCCTGCCCGGTAACGGTTCCGCGCATGTCGCAGCGCGTCAGATACGGCGACGCGCTGTGCCTCGAGAGCGCGCTGCTGGTCGCCCAGGCGGGCCAGAACAGCCAACCGGTCTTCCACTTCTCGAAAGGCGTTGAGCACGGTCGAGCGATAGGCAAAGGCAGCTTGGTCACGCCGCGCCGTTGCGGCATCAAACTGTCCCTGCAGGCGGCCACCGTTGAATATTGGGGCGAGCAGGCTACCACCGACCGACCAGATTGATATCGGGTCCGCCAACAGATCGGAGATTGCCGCCCCAGCCGAGGCGCTCAGGCCAAGGGTCGGCATGAATTGCGCCCGCGCGGCGCGCATTTGCGCGTCAGATGCTGCCAATTGATATTCTGCCGTCGCGATATCGGGGCGCAGCCGCAGCAGCTGCGAGGGGACAACATCAGGAGGGGGCGGCTGCTGCAAGCCCGCGAGCGAGCCTCCCCGAACAATGTCGCCCGGCATCTCGCCGGTCAGCACGGAAAGGGCATTTTCCTGCCGCGCGATTTGCGCTTCGATCTGCGGCACCAGTTGCGCCGTCGCCTGATATTCTGCCTGCGCCTGGCGCCATTCCAGCTGCGATGTATACCCGACCTCCGCCCTGTCGCGGGCGAACTTGAGCGCCTGACGGCGCAGTTCCAGCGTGTCGCTCAACACCTTGAGGCGGGCATCCAGCGCTAACAGGCTTACATAGCCGCTCGCCGTCGCGGCACTGACCGATAGCAACGCGGCTTCTCTGCTTGCCTCACTTGCTGCGACACCGGCTTGCGCGGCATTGATATTCGCGCGGTTTTTACCAAACAAATCGACTTCATAGGATGCGCGGAAGGCCGGTTCCGCGGCTAGCGAGCTCCGTCCCTGTCCAAAGGGTGACACTTCCCGTCGTACACCGCCTGACACTCCTGCTTCGACCGTCGGAAACAAAAGCGAGCGGGAAATCGCTTCCGTCGCACGGGCTTCCTCAACCCGTGCAGCCGCCAGAAGGGTATCCGGATTATTCTCTCTCGCGCGCTCGACCAGCATCACCATCTGGGGATCGCCAAATCTTGACCACCAATTGCGCTCAAGCGCAGTGGTACCCTGTACCTCGGTCCGCCATTCGAGCTGTGGTTGCACGGCGACAGTTTTCGGCAAGGACGACAGGGACGGGGCGCAACCGGCCAAGGTGATGGCAACGGCCAGTGTGGCAGAAGCCAGGACGAAACGGGGATGACGGGTCATCGGGTCACCGCCCTGTTTGCGTATGCACGGTAGCAACGACCGACATGCCCGGTCCCAGCCGCTTGACCAACTCTTGATCTGGATCAAATTTTATGCGGACGGCGATGCGTTGTGGGACCTTCACAAAATTGCCGGCACCGGTGTCTGGCTTGACCAGACTGAACTCGCTGCCTGCGGCCGGCGCGATACTTTGCACCGTCCCGGTCAATTCCGCTCCGCCCAGCGCATCCACGGTCAATGTTGCCAGCTGGCCGACAGTCATCTTGGCGGTCTGGGTTTCCTTGAAATTGGCCGTCACCCAAAGATCGTCGGGCACCAGATACATGAGCTGGGTGCCGCCGGAGACCAGCTGACCGACGCGGGCTGAAATTTCGCTGAGTCGTCCGTCTCGCGGTGCGCGGATTTTGGTGCGGGACAGTTCGATTTCTGCCAGCTCGGTCGAGGCGTTCGCACCCTCAACCTGCGCTTCGAGCGCGCCGCGCCCGACCTGGACCGACCGGACCTGCTCGGCGGCGATGGCGCGCTGTGCCTGTGCCTGCAGTACCCCTGCCTCTGCTTGCTTCAATGCAGCGCGCGCCTGATCCCGTTCACGCAGCGACACCGATCCTTCGCCGACCAGTTCTTCGATCCGCCGCATATCCGCCTGCGCCTTCTGCAGGGCAGCGCGGGCACTCGTGACAGAGGCGTCCTGAAGGCGCATCTGCGCTTCCCCTGAGCGCAGGCTCTGCTGGCTATTGGCCAGGTTCGCGCGTTGGGCCGCGGTATTCGCCTTCCCCTGCTGCAGCCGCTGGCGATAGGGAGCGGGATCGATGGTGGCGAGCAATTGCCCTTTCTCGACGCGCTCGAAATCCTTCACCGGTACGTCGGTCAGATAACCGGCAACCTGCGGGCTGATAACGGTCGTCATCCCGCGCACATAGGCATTGTTGGTGGTCTGATCGCCACTGTTAAAGGGCGGCAGTCCCCAGGCAAACAGCGCTGTCAAAATGCCGGCCAATATCACTAAGATGCCAATTGCCATCTTTTTGCGCGAGACGTCAGGCTTCCAGCCACCTGCCTCATCGCTGTTTGGCTCGAGGCTTTCGTCTGGAGTAGAAATATCTTCCATCTCTGGTTTCTCCGCATTCGGGTGGTCGGTATTCTTCTGCTGATTCATTGTTTGCTCTTTGCGATCATCGTTTCCAGAAAAACCAGCTCTTTGCTGAGCGGATTGCGGCCGCGAATGCGGTTGATGGCCCAGGGCACCAGCACGGCGACAAACGCTATGGACGCCAGCGATCCGATCAGGAAAAACACGTCGTTAAACGCCAACACTGCGGCCTCCCGGCCGATTTCCTGTGTGATGCGCGAAGCAGCGGCTTGTTGCTGCCGCACCGGGTCAGAAATTGTCGATGCAAAGCGGGCTGATATCTGGCCGATCTCGCTGGCGAGTTGGGGATTGGTTGCCGTGAGCGTGGCGCCAGCATCGATCAGGTGGGTTTTGAGGCGAATGGTGTGGAATGCGGAGAGCGCCGAGACACCGGCAATGCCGCCCAGTGTCTGTGAAAGCGAAAACACGGCAATGAAGCTGATCACATAGGCAGGCCCCGCTGCCAGCGCGCGCAACATGCCTTCCATCATCACCGGACCCATGGCGAAAACAGCAGCAAAACCGATCGACGCCTGTGTCCAGTAAAGGTCGCTCGGACGCGACATGATGCCGGTGCGGGTATCCGCAAACGCGGCGATTGCAATGACCATTATGGCAAAAAGGATCGGTCGGGTCAGGTCCTTTGGATCCAGCCGCAGCACCGACAGGATGCTGCCCGCGACGGTGGCTCCGGCAAGCACGAAATAATAGCCGGTCAATTGTTCATTGCCATAACCAAGCGCCGAGAAAAGCCCGCTTGCGCCAAAGCTTTGTTCGGCGACCAGAACCCGCACCCCGGCGCCGGTGATCGCCAGTGTCAGGATCGCGCGGCTGGACAGCCAGCGGGTGTTGAGCATCGGGCTGCGCCGGTTCATCTCGATCAGCAAACAGCCGCCCAGACACAGGATGGCGAGCGCCAGCGCGCCGCCGAGCCAGCTGGCATCCCACCACTGAATGCGGCCCTGAATCAGGAACGCCAGCAGCGCCGCCACGCCAACCATGAACAGGAAAATGCTGGGCAGATCGAGCTTTTCGAATGTCTTGACCCGAAAGCCGCTGGGCAGGCGCAACAGATAGACAGCACCCAGCGCGATCAAGGACAAGCCGAACTGCAACTGGAAGGCGCGGCTGATGTTGCCGTCGACCAGCAAATAAGGCGAGATGGCGCGCGCGAGCGGGAAGGCCGTCTGCACCAGGCCAATACCCAGAACCAGCGCGCCGATGCGGGGCGATGCCGGCAGCCCCTGCATCAGATAATAGATCGACAGCGCCGAAAGGCCGCTGGCGGCGATTCCGGCGACCGCTCGTGCGCCAATCTCCGGATAGTAGCCGAGTTCCAGCAATTGCACGAAATTGGCCGCCAGCAGACCGATCATGGCGTAGCGGACAAAGGTCTGGATGCCGAATTCCTGACGGACGCGAAACAGCAACATGCTCATGCAGGCATAGGTGGAATAGAAGGCTACGCTGATCCATCCGGCTTGCACCGGAGTCAGACCCATCTCGCCCTGCAGCGCGGCGGTGTTGGCCAACAGGAAGCCGTTCTGCGCGCCGCCGATGAGACCGAGAAAAAGGCCGATCAGCAAATAGGCCGCTCTCCGGCGTGCGGGATGATCCGGGGTCGCCGGCGATCCCGGCAATATCGGCAATTCGTGCTGTTTGAATGCATAGCCCGCACTATCGTCGGTCAGGCCCGGCTTGTCAGTCATCGGCAAGAACAGACTGCATCAGCAGGGCCTTGCCCGTCCATTCTTCATCTTCCACCGCATTGGCCAGCACCGCGGCGACGTCGCCCCGGGCCGCTTTGCCCTTGGGATCGACATCGTCGCCAAACCGCATATCCCGGTTGCCGTCGTCGTCGGTCAGGCTGACCGGCCGAACGATCGCGTAGCTGAGACCCGAGGCTTTGAGATGCTCGTCGGCATCGTGTTTGGCCTGCAGATAATGAGCCAGTTCACTTTCGGGGTCCGGGTCGTCCGCGCCGACGCTGCTCAGCATCACGAAACGCGAAACACCGGCTTCGGCGGCTAGATCGATCAGCCGCTTGGCACCGTCCCGGTCCACCTTGTCGGTCATCTCCGGGCCAGTCGAACCGCCGGATCCAGCGGCAAAGATTACCGCGTCACAGCCATCGCAGACCCCGCTTTGCAGGTCGGTCAGGTCGCCGTGGCGCAACGCCACATCGCTACCCAAAGAGCTGGTGTCAGAGGATTCGCGCACCAATGCGATCGGCGAATGGCCTTTGGCTTGCAACTGCTCAACGAGCCTGAGTCCGGTCTTGCCGGTAGCCCCGGCGATAAGAATATCCATATTTCGTTCCGTTCCTATTGGGTTACAGCAGTCCGAGCAGCTTGCGCGCAGCTTCTGCTGAGGACACAGGGTTCTGCCCGGTCACCAGCTTGCCGTCGACAACGACAAAAGAGGCCCAATCCTCGCCCTTACGATACTCGCCGCCATTGTTGATCAGCATATCTTCGACCAGAAAAGGCACGACGTCGGTCAGGCCGACGCCCTCTTCTTCACTGTTGGTGAAGCCGGTCACCGTCTTGCCGGACACCAGCGGCTTGCCGTCCGCATTCTTGGTATGCTTGAAAACCGCTGGCGCATGGCAGACTGCACCGATGGGAAGATCCTTTGCGGCAAATGTCTCGATCAGCGCGGTGCTGTCGCTATCTTCCGCCAGATCCCAGAGCGGGCCATGACCGCCCGGATAAAAGATCGCGTCGAAACCGTCTGCCGAAATGGTCGACAGGACAGCCGTATTGGCCAGGTCCTTCTGCGCCGCTTCATCAGCCTTGAACCGCTTGGTGTCGTCTGTCTGGGCGTCATCGGTGTCGCTCGATGGGTCTAGTGGCGGCTGGCCACCTTTTGGCGAAGCCAGAGTGACATTTGCTCCCGCCTCCTTGAACACATAATAAGGTGCGGCAAATTCCTCGAGCCAAAAGCCCGTCTTCTTGCCGGTGTCACCGAGTTGGTCGTGTGATGTTAGAACCATTAAAATTTTCATGATTATTGCCTTTTATTTTCTCGAAATTGCTTCTTACAAACAACTCACAGCTAGTGGCTCGGTTGCGTGATGCGGTAACTATATTCTCCCATTATGGGATCATCATGGGGCGTTGTTTCGAATCGATCTTTCAAGAATAGGCCCCGTCGGAATAGTTCAGTTCATAGCTGTGCCTATAAATTTCGAATATCATACCCAACGGGTCCTCGACATAGCGCATCCGATAGGGTTTCTCGCCAGGGAAATATTCGCGAACCGGCATCCGTGGTCAATCAGAGTGGTCAATCAGATCAGCCAGATCCTGTCGCCCGTGGCGTATGGAATTGGCTGTACTATATTACCGCGCCGCGGACCGGAGCCTCTTCGCGCAATAGTCTAACCCTTCCACAACACCCGATAGAGATCGAAGCGTCGATCTTTCAAATTCTGCACAGCACCGGATTGTCGGCTGGTCAGCAGGCTGGTCATCGACAGATCGGCGATCGCAATGGTTTCGGTATTGGCGGCTGTGTCCGCCGCAACACCATCGCGTGCGAACGGGAAGTCCGATGGCGTCAAGATCGCGCTTTCGGCATAGTGAATGTCCATATTCTCGACATTCGGCAAGTTACCGACCACGCCCGACATCACGACATAGCATTGATTCTCCACGGCCCGCGCCTGGCAACAATAGCGCACACGCAAATAGCCGCGCCGTTCATCGGTACAGAAGGGGACGAACAGGATCATCGCGCCCTGATCGACCAGATGGCGCGCCATTTCGGGAAACTCGCTGTCATAGCAGATCATCACGCCGATCGGGCCGCAATCCGTTGGAATGGCTTCTGCGCCATAACCGCCCTTGATGTTCCACCAGCGTACTTCGCTGGGCGTCGGGTGCAGCTTGTCCTGCGTGTAAATCGCGCCGCTGCGCAGGAACACGTAGGAGATATTGCGAATATCGCCATTTTCCATGTGGGTCGGATGCGATCCGCCAATGATGTTGATATGATAGGAAACAGCCAGCTTTTCCATCACTTCCTTGAACCGGTCGGTATATTCCGCGATTTTCTCGATTGCCTGGGCCGGTTCCAGCTTTTCGCCTTCCAAAGACAGCAATTGAAGCGTGAACAATTCCGGGAACGTGACAAAGTCCGCACCATAATCAGCAGCTACGTCGACAAAATATTCCACCTGCTCTTCAAATTCCAGCTGCGAGGCAATTTTGCGCATTTGAAATTGCACCGTCGCCACGCGGACTGACTGAGGTAGCCGGTCATGCGGTGTCTGCGTTACCAATTTGGCATCCGCAGCCAGCGGATTTTCCCAGAACATATGGACCGCATGGCCGCCGGACGGGGTGTCGCTCGGCATATAGTCTTTCAAGACCCCGATCGGTTCAAAGCCCTGATTGAGCTGAAAATTGATCACCGGATCCCGGAACTGCTTCTCGACTACGGCAGTCAGATAATCAGCCGGGTCGGGGAATTTGCGCTTGCGGCGCGCGTAGCCGGGCATCCGACCGCCAAAAATTATTCCCTTGAGGCCGAGATGCTGACAGAGTTCCCTGCGTACTTTGTAGAAGCGCAGGCCAATGCGCAGCCGCCGGTAATCCGGATCGACACTGACTTCCATGCCGTAAAGAATCTGACCATTGGGATCGTGCCGGGCGGCAAAGCCGCCACCGGTAATTTCGGACCAGCTATGGGCCCGGCGTGCGGTTTTTTCGGAAATCTGGAAGGTTGCGCAATGGCCGACGATCTTGCCCTCATATTCCGCGACCAGCTGGCCGTCGGCAAAATTGTTGATCTGGCCGCGTACTTCCTCGGTCGTATAGTTTTCCCCCTTGCCGTACACCTTGCGGGACAGTGCGGAGATTTTTCTGGCGTCTTCCAGTTCCGCCATGCGGATGATGAGCTTTGGTTTTTCTGCGGTCATCCGCGCCCATTAGCGGGGTTTTATTCGCTGTAAAAGATTTGTTGTGAGAAAGTGCCCAATCGCCCGGTCTTTTTGAGAATCCGGCGTCGTCAGTAGCCTTGAACCGATCCTCCATCCACCTGGATCGAGGTTCCCGTAATATAGCTTGCTGCATCGGACCCGAGGAACACCGCCAGATTGGCGATTTCCTCCGGCCGACCGATCCGCTGCATCGGGATTTGCGCGGCGAGCGCAGCGGCAATCTCTTCGACGCTGTTGCCCGAAGCGGCAGATTGCTGTTCCAGGATTTGGGCGACGCGATCGGTCTGGTTAAATCCCGGGCATACCGTATTCACCAGCACATTATCGGCCGCCACCTGATTGGCGAGCGTTTTGGCCCAGCCCAATACCGCCATGCGGATGCTGTTGGACAGGGTCAGGCCCGGAACCGGCTGTTTCACCCCGGACGATGAAATATTGATGATCCGGCCCCATTTCTGGGCGCGCATGTGCGGAAGCACCAGCCGCGTAGCCCGCACAACGGACATCAAAGTCAGCTCTACCGCCTTTTCCCAGTCGCCGTCACCCAGCTCTGCAAACAGCCCCGGCGGTGGTCCGCCGGCGTTGTTCACCAATATATCGATGCCGCCGAATTCTTCGGTCGCTGCATCGACGACCCGTTCGATATCCTGAGATTGGGAGACATCCCCGACCATCGCTAAACAACCCGGCATTTGCGCCGCAGCGGCATCGAGCTTGTCCTGCGACCTGCTGCAAATTGCCACTTTCGCGCCGCACGCATGAAATCCCAATGCGGTCGCCAGTCCGATGCCCTTGCTGCCAGCCGTGACCAGCACAGCCCTGTTTTTCAGATTTAGTTCCATGGGCCGATATCTGGCCGAACGAAGCGCAGATGTATAGTGGTAATGAAGTTCGCCATTCAGCCGGGCGGGGCAGAGATGATGACGGTCGGTCCAAAAAGCCGTCGCGCTACCTCAGGATCGTGCCACTAGTTCACTGTAATCCAGTTTTGCAAAGATGCCTTCAAATTATCAACCATGACCGGCTTGGCAATATGACCCTGCATCCCGGATTGGAGGCATTGCGCGATGTCCTCGGGATAAGCGTTTGCGGTTATGGCCAATATCGGCAACTGCTCTTTGGAATATCCTTTCGACCGAATGACTTCTGTCGCTTCATATCCGTCCATGACGGGCATTTGAACATCCATAAGCACCAAATCAAACGGGGTTTCCTCTCGGTCGGCCGCTTCAACCTTCTCAACGGCGTCGGCACCATTCACCGCCAGAACGATTTGATAACCGAGCTTCTTGATCATCTCCGCAATCAGAATCTGATTGATGTCATGGTCTTTGGCCAGCAAAATTTTGCCATTGGACGCTTTCGCAAAAGGTTTGCCGAGCGTGTGGCTTACGCCCGCAACCAGTTGTTCATCGGCGGGCGGTGTCTTCGTCGCCACCCGCTGGTCCGGTCGTACTGAGACGGGAAATTGCAGATGAAAGGTGGTGCCATTCTTTTCTGTGCTGCACACCTCTATCGTGCCGCCCATGATCGACGCCAGTTGCCTGCTGATCGTCAATCCCAAACCGCTCCCGCCGAAATTTCTTGTCGTATCGGGATCCGCCTGTTCAAACGGAGCAAAAATGGCCTCCAACCGGTCTGACGGAATGCCGATCCCGGTATCTTCGACAAACACGTGCATATTGGTTTCATCGTTTACGGGAACGTCTGCTTCGACTGTGACCGTCACCGCGCCAGCCCTGGTAAATTTGACCGCGTTCCCGAGAAGATTGAGGATGATCTGACGCAAATGGCCGGCGTCCGCAAGAATATGGTCGGGTACATTTTCTTCAATATGCAGATTGAGCCGAAGTTGCTTTTGCTTGGCGATCGGGGCCATCAGTCCCACACAAGCATTGAACATTTGCCGCGTCGACATACGTTCTGCCGTGCGATTGGTCTGACCTGCCTCGACCTTGGAAATATCCAGAATATTGTTGAGAAGTCGCATCATTGCGTTGCCGGAATCCAGTATCATCTTGGCATGATATTCCTGTTCCGACGGCAGATCGCTGTCCAGCAACATCTGCGTAAACCCCAGCACACCGTTCATGGGCGTCCTTATCTCGTGGCTCATATTGGCGAGGAACCGGGACTTTGCATCGGCTGCTCTTTCGGCACCCTCTCTGGCGGAAACCAGCTTTTCTTCCATCTGCTTTCGTTCGGTTACGTCTCTTATGCTGCCGACGATCCCGACAATCCCGTCATCCTCATCGACCAGTCTGGAAAAGCTCAGTTCGACCTCTACTTCTGATCCGTTTTCATGACGTATGGTGCCTTCAAAACGGGAGTGCTTGATGTCACCCGACTGGATCGGCTTGAGATGGGACTCCAGAAATTTGACGCCATCCATATCAAATATATTGGTAACATCCTGTCCCAAGCTGTCCTGGATTGACCGTCCCGTCAGCTTGTTCCACGCAGGGTTTAAAAACTGCCATTGCAGATCTTCATTGGTCCGAAAGATGACCTCGCTCACATTCTCTAGCATGGAATCGCGGACTTCCCGATGGATGCGCAGCGTCTGCCGAATTTTGGCCATTTCAGAGAGCATGGCCGAAGCTGGCATTCCTACGGCAAAGCAGCTCAACAGAAAAATCTGCATGATGAACAATTTTGCCGTCAGCGAGAGGTCGACCGCATAAAATGGACCGGCTTCAAGGGCTGCGCAAATAACGACCACCACCGCAATGAGGCCGATCGAAACGGAGGTGCCGGGTGTGCCCAGTCTGAACGCATTGAGCAGGACGAGCGGCGCTACAAGGAAAAATACCGGGAAACTGAGAAAACCGAAGATGATGATCGCCGAAGCCAGGGTGAAGGACTGGATCAGCAGCCAATCTCTGGCATTGGCACGAAAGTTCAGCCGCTTGCTATGGCCGCCCGGCTTTTGTGTTGGCTTGATAAGATCAAGCACTACCATCACGGCTGGACTGAGCAATAGCATGCCGAGACCATCTGTGGTGGTCCACTGGAGCCAGGACAACAGAAACGACTGCCATGTTCCGACCGAAAAAAGCAGTCCGGCAAAAAGCCCCGAAGCCAAGGGTCCCACAAGGCCGCCAACGAAACAGAATTTTCCAAGATCGGACGGCTTCTGCATATCCGGTCGGGGCAGCCCAAGCCATCGCATGAAGAGCCAGATCAATATTATTTCAAACTGATTGATCGCTGCGAGCGTTATGGCCCCGGTCGCCGGAGCGCCGGTCAGAAGATTCACAGCAATGTTTACGCCAAACGCCGCCGCGAGATAGAAGGGTATAGTATGTTTTTTTGATCTCAGGACTACGGCTACGAGAAACGCATTGGCCAACCAGACAACCGCGATCCCGCCCTCATAGGCCGTCAGGCTGATGCCGCCCCAGGCCAGCGCACCAAAAATTGCCGACACAACCAAAGTGACGGCTCCATTCATCCAGCGCGTTTGTCGAGCTAGTTGAGCCATGTAAGACCGCCGCATGAATTTTGTATGTTCATAATCTTGTAAACGGACGAAACCGATTTTTACTAAGCAGAGGCTGGCCGAAAGGCGATATCTCGGTGCCGCACCTTCTGTGAAACTGGCAATGAATCCAGGGGGTCGCTGGCAACGCGGTCGATTGTCTGAGCATATGGTACAGCAATATCAGTCACTTATCGTCTCCTGCATCGAGATTGATCACGGCTCACGCCAAACTTGTCGGCCGCTTTTTCATCCGCCCCCGCGGACAGAATTGAGCAGATTTCTCCGATATGGAGCATCTCGCAAATTCTGTCGTTGCAAGGCAAGCAACCGGCTTTCCGCCGTCACGTCCCTCCGGATGGTAGCAATATTCAGTTAATATATATTACCCATTTGCTGTCCAAACACTGACGCCAGCACTGGAATTTGTGCCGACTTGTCGGCAGTCGATAGCGATGCGATCAGTGGCATCGCGCTCCCATCATCACATCGAATGGTTTGCAAAAAGCCGCTTGCCTTATTGATCGAATAGGCCAAAACTGCGCTTCATGTCGGAGGAAATTGACGCATTGGGGGCTGCTGTCGAAGGTGGTCTGATCGCCAAAGCATTGGAAGGCGAAAGCTACGGAGCCGCACTGGGCAAAGGTGGAAATTGCCTCAACTGCGGCGCTGTTGTCCCGGCCAGCTATTGCGGCAATTGCGGTCAGCCGCTGCATGTGCACCGGTCTATCGGAGCGTTCTGGCACGATATTTTGCACGGCGTGCTCCATTTTGAAGGAAAATTCTGGCGCACACTGCCATTGCTCGCCTGGAAACCGGGCGATCTGACTCGGCGTTATATCCAAGGCGAGCGCACCCGCTTCATTTCCCCGATGGCGCTTTTCCTGTTTTCGGTGTTCATGATGTTTGCCGTATTCTCCTTTCTGGGAGATCCTTTCTCGGCAGGCGATTCAGATGCGGTAGACGAAAATGTCAGCAGCGGGATTATCACCGAAGCGAAGCAGCTGGATGGTCAGATCAAAGCCAAGACAGCGCAACTGCCGCAGGCGAAAGGGGAGAAAAAGGCCAAGCTGGAACAGGATATCCTGGATTTGCAAAAGGCCCGTAATGTGATGGCCACGATAGCTGGTCAGGAACCGCCTTATCCGTCTGTGAAGCTGAGCGATGATGACCCCAGTGTGATCAATCTGTCTCCGGTGGACCTGGACGGAGCCCATACCGGGGACGCGGATAATTCCAAGGCGAGTAAATCTGATGGCAATGCCAACTACAAGATCGGCTCCCCGGAAGCCGACCGATGGTTGAAGGATGTCATAAAAAAGGTCACCGCCAATCCCGACCTTTTGCTCTACAAGCTCAAGGCCAACGGCTATAAATTCGCCTGGCTGCTGATTCCGATCTCGTTGCCCTTCGTATGGCTGACGCTGATCGGTCGGCGCGGTCACCATTTTTATGATCATGCGGTTTTCACAACCTATTCGATCAGCTTTATGTCGCTGTTATTCATCACCTGCGCGGTATTGGCCGCGATTGGTGTTTCGATGAATCTTTGGGGACTGCTGCTGTTCCTATATCCACCGTTTCACATGTACCGGCAGATGCGGCACGCTTATGCAATGTCGCGCTTCGAAGCATTGGTGCGCACATTCTTCCTATTGTTGTTCACCGTCATCAGCCTGACATTATTTTTCACTATTTTGCTCGCTCTAGGCATTTTGGGATAAAATCATGACAATCAAAATCGATCGCCGCCAATTGATGGCGCTGGGAACATTCGGCCTTGGCGCGCTCAGCGTGCCGGCTTCGGCGGCGCTGCTTGGCGCAAAAGGCTTTACCCATGGCGTGGCCAGCGGCGAGCCGTCACAAGGCTCGGTGCTGCTATGGACGCGCTATGTCGGCAATGGCGACGTCAAGCTGACAGCGGAAATCTCCCCGAATGCCGAGTTTTCGGGCGCCGCAATTGCAGGTGAAGTCGAGGCGCTGGCCGATCGCGATCATATCGCCAAGATTACCGCCCAGGGTCTCAAGCCGAACAGCTGGTATTTCTATCGCTTCATCGCTCCCGATGGGTCAAAATCGGCGGTTGGACGCACTTGCACCTTGCCAGAGGGAAACACCGCGCAATTCAATATCGGTGTGGTCGGCTGTTCCAATCTGCCGTTCGGCTATTTCAACGCCTACGCCCATGCGGCGCAAAATGCGTCTCTCGATCTCATCGTCCATACTGGTGACTATCTTTACGAATATCCTGCCGGAACCTATCCCTCGAAGGATCAGGCGCTCGCCGGGCGGACGATCGATCCAGCCTCCGAAATTATCCAGCTCGCCGATTATCGCCTCCGCTATGCCGCCTATCGCAAGGATCCCGATCTGCAGCGCATTCATCAGGTGCTGCCGATGATCGCAATGTGGGACGACCATGAATTTGCCAATGATGCCTACGAGGACGGCGCGGAGAATCACGATGCCAGCGAGGGCGACTGGGAAGCGCGCAAACGGGTTGCCGAACGTGTCTATCGCGAATGGATGCCGGTCAGCGACAAGCCTTATGGCAGCCCGCGCTGGAGCGAGTATCAGATAGGCGATCTCGCGACTCTGTTCCTGACCGAAAGCCGGATCAGCGCGCGTAGCAAGCAGCTTGATCTGGGCGCATCGCTGAAGGGGCAGCAAGATACCCAGAAGGCGCTCGAGGCTTTCCGCGACAATGTCTGGCAGGATCCGGCCCGCGAGATGATCGGCGGCGAGCAGGAGGCCTGGCTTGCCTCGGCGATGCAAAAATCAAAGCGGGCCGGTACAAAATGGCAAGTCTGGTCGCAGCAATGTGTGATGGGCGAGCTGAAGTTGCCGCAGGAAGCGATCAACTGGGTTGCCCCGGATGCGCCTGCCTTCGCAAAACAGCGGCTGGCAGTCGGCGCACTGGCGGCGAAAATGGGATTGCCGATCAATTTCGACAGCTGGGACGGCTATCCGCAGGCGCGCGAGCGGGCGCTGAAGGTCGCCCAGGGCGCCGACGCCGACCTGATCGTATTGTCGGGCGACAGCCACAACGGCTGGGCGTTCAATCTGGAAACCGCGGACGGCAAGGCTGGTGTCGAATTTGGCGGCCATAGCGTGACCTCTCCCGGTCTCGAATCCTATCTCTCAGGCGCCAAGCCCGATGTGGCTGCCAAGGCGTTGCAGGAGGCCAACAACCAGCTGCAATGGACCGACACGTCCAATCGTGGTTATATGACGGTCGCTTTGACTCCGGAAAAAGCTACTTCAACATGGCATTTTCTTGATACGATCCGCGCCAAGTCGATGGCGTTGCGCGGCAGCGCGAGCCAGACGGTTTTGCGGGGTGCGAACAAGCTCACATAATCGCACCTCAGACGTCATTAGGGCACAGCAGGTCTCGACATTCGTACTAAAATTACGCAAAGCGACCGCTCCTGATAACTTAGTGCAAGAAACGACCGATAATGTCCGAAGAATTTTACCGTATCAAACGCCTGCCGCCTTACGTCTTCGCCGAAGTGAACGCGATGAAGGCGGAAGCGCGGGCGCGCGGCGAGGATATTATCGATCTCGGCATGGGCAATCCCGATGGCATGCCAGCCAAGCATGTGATCGACAAGCTTTGCGAAACCGCCAACGACCCGGCCGCGCATCGCTATTCGGCGTCGAAGGGGATCAAGGGCCTCCGCAAAGCTCAGGCGGCTTATTATAAGCGCCGCTTTGACGTCGATCTCGATCCGGAAAGCGAAGTCATCGTGACGCTCGGCTCGAAGGAGGGCCTTGCCAATCTCGCTCAGGCGATCACCGCGCCCGGCGATGTCGTGCTCGCGCCCAATCCGTCTTACCCGATTCACACTTTCGGTTTCATCATTGCCGGAGCCGCGATCCGCTCGATTCCCGCCGCGCCGGGTCCGGATTTCTTCACGCGGTTGGAATATGCGATGAGCTATTCCGTGCCAAAACCTTCGGTGCTGGTGATGGGCTA
>JAGXGT010000145.1 GCA_024636595.1 Sphingomonadales bacterium
CGTGCCGACCGCGCCGCCGGTCATCGCTTCACCGATACCGAATGGAGGCGCATAGCTTTTCACGTCATTCATCCGTCCGCGCATATAGGGGTCAACCGACAGCCAGCTATTTGTGATGCGATATTCGCCTTCGCCAAGCGGAGCATCCGTTGCCTCTATCATCTGGAAATTATCAGCCACCGGGGTACCGGCGGGACGACTCTTCAGGGCCCATGCACGCATATCTAATGTCCTTTTTGGTTTCGTTTGTTGGTTGTTGTAGCGGGTGTTTGCGAAATGCACCAACTTTGCGGGCGGTCAACTTGAATTACCGGAATTACCGTGACAGCTGCAACAATCCCCGAATTACGAATTCCGGTGACGGTGCACCTTCATCCAAGATGTGGTCCAATGTAATTCGTACACTGTCACCGCAATCTTACACTGTCACCGCAATCTCTGTCACCGGAACCCAAAAAGCCGGGCGAAAGTAATTTTGCCCGGCTTTTTTTGGCCCGTTGATGGCGCGAACAGCGGCTAGTCGTCGCCGTCGACTTTCTCGGGCAGGTCGTCGTGATCGGTGCTGGCATAATCTTCCAGCTCCGCTTCGCTCATGCTGTCATACATGTCTTTCGACGCACCCTGAAGATCGCCGACCTTGGTCTCGCCGCGCTTGGCGGACAGAGCCGCTCCGGCGGCGCGTTGCTGGGCTTTTGATTGCGCTGGCATGGCGCGCTCCTTTTCTACGCTATCAATGGCAATGGTGCCGGTCAGGCCTTACAGCGCGACCTTTGCATGGTCGCCCATTTCGTCGCCGTTCATCGTCATGCCGGTCATCATCTTGAACATGCCGACAACGCCGGGATCGGCTTCCCAGATTTCCGCGTCGAGTAGATCAAGGCGTAGCATCAGCAGGCTCGGGTCCTGACGGCCCTGTTCGTACCAGGCTTCGACCGCCTTGCTCCAGTGCTTGTCCTTGCGCGCTTCGCTGGTCTCTTCGGTCAGGGTGCCGGACACGCAGGCAAACAGGTCGTGGCCCTTGGCGACGAATTGCATCATCGCCGGTCCGCCCTTGGCCAGCCGGTTGTCGCGCGAGGTGTAGAACCAGATCGAGCTGTTGGCTTCCTTGTCCAGTTGCGCCCGCATCGGGATCGCGTGGCCTTTGCCGCTATCGAGTGCGATCATCACAAACGGGCTGTCGGCGATCGATTCCCAGAATTCCTCGCGTACTTCGTCGGCGTCGGGGGTCTGGTTCATATCTTTGTTGCTCATGGGGGAGTCTCCTTTTTGGCGTTCATAGAGTCAACGCACAGCTCGGATAAAGTTGCACAAATCTCGAAAAAACGGTTCAAATGCTGGAGCCTACACGCGCCCGTCGATCGCTCTCACCGCAACCGCGCAGCGGCATCTTGTTCCCTCGGCCAAATCAATTTTCTCGAATTTCCACGGAACAAAACGCCCGGTCGCCCGTTGGTTTAGTAGAGTGACATGGCTCCGGCCTTCCCCCTTTTAACGGGCCGCCATGTGACATTCACCTGAACCCGAGAGGAGAAAATTATGTTGTTGCAAGAAGAACAGAACCAGATGGTCATCAGCAGTGACCGCGTCGACGGCACCGCCGTTTATGGCATCGACAAGGACAAGATCGGCAAGGTCGACAAGCTGCTGATCGACAAGCGCGGCGGCAATGTCACTGACGTGATCATTTCCGCTGGCGGTTTCCTTGGTATCGGCGACGAGAAGCACAGCATTCCCTGGTCGAAGCTCGATTATGACACCGACCTCGGTGGCTATCGCATCGATGTGACCAAGGAGCAACTGATGGACGCGCCGCGTTTTGGCGGTGATGATCCGGATCGTGCCTATGACCGCGATTATCAGACCACAGTCTATGAATATTGGACGGTTGCGCCTTACTGGTAAGCCATCCGATCAGCCATATGACAAAAGCCGGGCGAATCGATTTCGCCCGGCTTTTTTGTTGGCGGTCTGATTGCCGCAGGTCGTTACTTGCCGGCCATCGCCGCTTGCCAGGCCTTCACCCCCGCCAATGCGCCGGGCACATGGCCTTTGACGTTGAGCGAGCTATGGCTCCAGATGATCTTGCCGTCGGGTGCGATGATATAGGTGGTGCGGTTGGAGCCGCCCATCACCGGCAGATTGGCGTCATAGGCCTTGATCACCTTCTTGCTGCCCACCGCTACGGCAAATTTGTTGCGGCATTCCTCGACCGAGAATTTTTTCAGCGTTTCGATATCGTCGGCGCTGACACCGATGACAGTGGCGCCCATCGCGTTAAATTCGTCGGTCGCTTCGGCAAACTGGTTCGCCTCGATCGTGCAGCCCGAGGTAAAGGCCTTGGGATAGAAATAGAGCACGACCGGGCCTTTTTTCAGCGCCTTGTCCAGATTGAAGGTGAACGGCTGGCCGCCGAGCACCGCCTGGGTGGTGAAATCCATCGCCTTGGCTCCGTTCTTCAGCGCTGCCATCGCCGTCGGCGCGGCGATTGGAGCGAGGGAGCAGGCGGCTAAAGAAACAAACAGCGCGGTTTCGCGAAAGATCATGGCTATTCTCCGGTTCGAGGCGGGGGCGCAATGCGGGGCTGGTATCGCCAGTGATTTATAAGGATGTGCTAGTTGCGCTACGGTGAATCAACATCGGACTATAGATGTATCTATGGCCGTAATGGCAGCGCCACCGAACAATAAACCCGCATTCCCCAAAAAGACGTTTTAGGCTATAAGCCTAGCGATGACGGATAGTAGCCCACCGCCAGCCGAGCGCCACGATCCGGAGGAGACGATCCCCAGCAAGGCGTTTCACGCGGTCGAGCGCTGGCTGCTGGTGATCGCCGCGGTGATCATCCTGAAGACCAGGGTTGCACCGGACAGCTTTACCGACGGCTAGGATATTGACGGGCCCGTGCGATCCGAAACCGATTTTTGTCGGCAAAAACTTAAAGTCGCTGGTAAAAAAGGCGCTGATCCCATAGCCAACGACCCAATCGTTAAACGGAGCTCTTTGAATGACCGATCCTCTCGCCACCGCTCGCCTCGAGACCATGGCCGTCCACGCCGGGACGCAGCCGGATCCGACGACCAACGCGCGGATCACGCCGATCTACCAGACGGCGTCTTATGTGTTCGATGATGTCGAGCATGCCGCCGATCTGTTCAATCTCGATGCGTTCGGCAATATCTATACCAGGATCATGAACCCGACCAACGGCGCGCTGGAAGGCAAGATTGCGGCGATGGAGGGCGGCGTCGCGGCGCTGGCGGTGGCTTCGGGTCATGCGGCGCAGCTGATCGTTTTTCACGTGCTGATGGATCCCGGCGCGCATATCGTCGCAGCCAAGAAGCTGTACGGCGGCTCGCTCAACCAGCTGGCTCATTCGGTCAAGAAATTCGGCTGGAACGTGACCTTTGTCGACGCCGACGATATGGATGAGGTCAAGGGCGCGATCACCGATGATACCCGATGCGTGTTTATCGAAAGCCTCGCCAATCCCGGCGGTGTGGTGCAGGATATTGCGGCGATTGCCGATATCGCTCATGGGGCGGGCATCCCGCTGGTCGTTGACAATACGATGGCCTCGCCGATGCTCTGCCGCCCGATCGAGCATGGCGCGGATATTGTCGTCGAAAGCGCCACCAAATTTCTTGGCGGCCACGGCAACAGCCTTGCCGGCCTGATCGTCGACAGCGGTAAATTCGATTGGACCAGAAGCGAGAAATACGCATTCCTCAACCAGCCCAACCCGTCCTATCACGGCAAGGTCTTCACCGATGCCTTTGGCGAACTGGCCTTCATATTGGCGGCGCGCGCCTTGTCGCTGCGCGATTTGGGACCGGCCCTGTCCCCGCAAAATGCCTTCTATATCCTGACCGGTATGGAAACGCTGGCGCTGCGCATGGAGCGCCATTGTGACAATGCGCTGGCGCTGGCAAAATGGCTGCAAGGGCGCGACGAGGTCAGCTGGGTCTCCTATGCCGGGCTGCCGGACAGTGACTATCACGCGCTGGCGCAGAAATATCTCGGCGGCAAGGGCGGCGCGGTGTTCACCTTTGGCCTGAAGGGCGGTTTTGAAGCGGGAACGAAATTGGTGTCTGCGGTCAAGCTATTCAGTCATCTTGCCAATATCGGCGACACCAGATCGCTGATCATCCATCCCGCCTCGACCACGCACAGTCAATTGTCAGGCGAGGAACTGGTTGCGGCCGGCGCCGGTCCGGATGTCGTGCGTCTTTCGGTCGGGATCGAACATATCGACGATATTGTCGCCGACATGCAACAAGCGCTGGAGTCCTTATAATGAGTGATGGTGATGCAGGTGACTATGTCTATGACGAAGAAACCGGGGAATGGCTGAGCCCGACAGATGCGGCGGCGCAATCGTCGGGACCGGAGGTCGTCGATGCGGTGGGCAATGTCCTGGCCGATGGCGACGCCGTCACCCTGATCAAGGACCTCAAGGTCAAGGGCGCGGGGCAGACGCTGAAGCGTGGCACCCTGATCAAGTCGATCCGCCTGACCGGCGACGCGCAGGAAATTGACTGCCGGCATGAAGGCATCAAGGGCCTGGTGCTGCGCGCGGAATTTGTGAAAAAACGCAACTGAGTGGATCGGCGCAGGGCGCGGGCCGTGACCGGCTTGTCGCTCGCTGCGCCCGATCATTGATAAAAGCGGCCTTGTGCGGCATAATCATGCAGCATAATCACCCGGGACCTGTCATTCACAGGCATGGAGGCTGCTGATGGAATATGCCAGCCAGACCGAAGGGCCACAGACGCAACCGGCGTCCGAGGCGGTCGGCTTGAAACCGGCAACGACGAGCGATCATATAACCGGCGGTGACCGGCTGCGAGAACTTGCCCAGGTGATGAATGGCTCTCCGGTGGTTCAGCGACTGCAATCGGTTTCGGACAGCATTCAACGCAAGGAACCCGAGGAAGAAGAGCTGCTGCAGCCGAAAAGCTCTGCCCCGGTTCAGGCCAACAAGACCGGCCTGCCCGACAATCTGAAATCCGGGATTGAATCCTTGTCGGGCCTGTCGATGGATCATGTCCAGGTCCACCGCAATTCATCAAAACCAGCCCAGCTCAACGCCCACGCCTTTGCGCAGGGCTCCGATATCCATCTGGCTCCCGGTCAGGAGCAGCATCTGCCGCACGAAGCGTGGCATGTTGTGCAACAGGCGCAGGGCCGGGTGAAGCCGACGATGCAGATGCAGGGCGGGGTGCCGGTCAATGATGATGTGGGTTTGGAGCGTGAAGCGGATGTGATGGGGAGCAAGGCGCTTTCGACTCCCGCACCGCTCAGGGGCGATCCGATCCAGCGCCATGGTCCGGTGCTGCAGCCGATGATGGCCAGCGGCGCTAACCCGTTGCAATTGCGCGGAGTGACGCTTGGACTCGTTATGCAGGCGATTGGGACCGGTTTTAGGCCGACAGCTGGGGGAGCGCAGCAGACTTCCGATGACATGGCCTTTCTCCCTGGCATCGTCTGTCATTTTTCTGTGCTAGTAGCTTCGCCCGGCAAAATTCACATTTCCTACTATCCGGCGGACGACGAGGATTACAAACGGAAAATCATGCATTTTGGGTTTGATTGGAATCCCGCTAGCGAGAGCTTCGGACCGCCAGCGCAGAATCTTGGGCAATGGAAGCCATTCAGGGCGCTATTTGCTCGATTCTCGCCAGATGCCGTCGCCCGGATGGCGGCGCTGGCGGAAAGAATTCGTCAGCTGTTAAATGCGCCGCCGCCTGCGAAGGAGGAGCATAAGGCCGTTGAGGAAGATGTGGCCATGGCGCAAGACGAGGGCGGCGACGTAATGGGCGCAGACTTCATTCCCGTGCCCGATCTCGGCGCCGACGAAGGACCAGTATTGGGTGACGGGCAGCGTTATTTCGGCGGACCATTTCCCAAATATGGCGATCATGAAGAATCTCCACTGCTATTCAAAAGAGCGGCGGGCGATGAAGGGCTCGCGCCGGTTCAGCGGGTGCTGGAGATTGCGCATGATGAAGATTCGGATGAGGAAATGGAGCTACAGCAAGCGCTCGATTCTGTATTTTTGAACCCGCCTGCGGAGATTGCCGAGGCGGTGGCAGCGATGCGGGCCAATCAGGCAATAACCATCCGGATTGGTTTTTCGGACCATGTTGGAAACGATGATTTCGGCTTCACGCAGGTGAATGGCAACGAGATCAACGTCTATATTGATCCCGGCCTGCAGCAGACTGACGATGAACCCGAGCCGGGAGAGGGCATGGATAATGTCACCCGCGAAACCGAGTTGCAATCCACGGTCATCCACGAACTCATTCTCCACACGATTCCGGCTTTTCAGCGGCTCATCGGTGGTGAAGAGGATGACGATGAGCTGGAGTCCCGCGAGCACGGCAGTGTCGAGGGCTGGAGCCAAGTATTGGGCACCGCTGAGAGTGTAAATACCTCGGTACTGTTCAATTCAATCGTGGATGCCTTGAAGCATTCGTCGTCGATCGCAGCATTGGAGAAACCCGTTTTTTATGCGCTCGTAATGGAGGCCATCGGCAATTCCGGCGGAGCCATTCAAATCATCTTCGAGGGTGCCAATCTATATATCTACACAGACGTCGATTGCGCGCATTTTGTCCAAGGCCCGGAAGGCTATGCACTGCACGCGATGTATGACACTGATCAATTCCTCGCGGCGCGGGCCGCAATGCAGGACGAAGGGCAGGATGAGGCAGAAGGCGATGGACTGGCGCCAGACTTCATTCCTTTGCCGGATGTCGACGAAGAAGAGTTTGCGGACGTCGGTGGCGACGAGCGCTATTTTGGTGGTGCCTTTCCGCCGCATGGCGACTTCGAGGAGGATTCGTTGATGTTCAAGCTTCGGGGGTGATATCCTGTCGCCGGCCCGTTAAATCCGCTGTCCCGCAATTCCATCTCCATAACAATAATCATGTCCTGACCAGGCTATGCATCGGCCTGAAATAGAATGCGTTTTTGGTCATTTTTCGGTGCGGGGGGATTTTGAACTTAAAACAGTGTAAAGTTTATAAAGGTCAGATGGAGCAACGAAGAGCGGTTTTTATAGCGTCGCTGCCTTCAGGAAAATTCACCTCCGCGGCATTCTCCCTGTTGCGGTGCAGCAACAATGATATTAGGTAGTCACGCTAATTCCTTGCGATAGGACTTCCCATGACCATGACCTCCAAAGCTCTCGGACGTATCCAACCTTCTGCTACAATGGCCATGACCGGCCGTGTATCCGAACTGAAAGCGCAGGGCATCGATATTATCGGCCTGTCCGCTGGTGAACCGGATTTTGACACGCCTGATTTCATCAAGGATGCGGCGATCAAGGCGATCCGCGACGGTGAGACGAAATATACCGTCGTCGACGGTACCATGGAGCTGAAAGAAGCGGTCGCGGGCAAATTTCTGCGCGACAATCACCTGACTTATGCGACCAACCAGATCACCGTGAACAGCGGCGGCAAACATACTTTGTTCAACGCGCTGGTGGCGACGCTGGACGAAGGCGACGAAGTGATCATTCCCGCGCCATACTGGGTCAGCTATCCCGACATCGTCAATTTTACCGGCGGCACCCCGGTGATTGTAGAGGCTGGCGCGGACCAGGGTTACAAGATCACCCCGGAACAGCTGGAAGCGGCGATCACGCCGAAAACCAAATGGCTGATCCTCAATTCGCCATCCAACCCGACCGGCGCGGCCTATAGCGCCGATGAGCTCAAGGCATTGGGGGCAGTCATCTTGCCGCACGAGAATGTGATGGTGATGACCGACGATATGTACGAACATATTTGGTATGCCGATTTTCCCTTTTCCACCATCGCCGAGGTTTGCCCCGACCTTTATGACCGCACGTTGACCGTCAACGGCTGTTCCAAGGCCTTTTCGATGACCGGCTGGCGAATCGGTTTCGCTGGCGGTCCGGTCTGGCTGATCAACGCGATGCGCAAGCTGCAGTCGCAATCGACAACCAATGCCTGCTCGATTTCGCAAGCCGCCGCCGTGGCTGCGCTGAACGGTCCGCAGGATTTTCTGGTCGAGCGCAACGCTGCCTTCGAGCGCCGCCGCGATCTGGTGGTGTCGATGCTGAATGACACGCCGGGGCTCGAATGTCCGACGCCGGACGGGGCCTTTTATGTCTATCCCGATGCCAGCGGCCTGATCGGAAAAACCACGCCGAAGGGGCAGGTGATCAACAGCGATGAGGATCTGATCACCTACTTCCTGGACGAGGCGCAGGTCGCCGCCGTGCATGGCGCGGCCTTTGGTCTCTCACCTGCATTCCGGATCAGTTACGCGACCTCGGAAGAGATATTGACCGAGGCTTGCACCCGTATCCAGCGGGCCTGCGCTGCGTTGATTTAAAACCTCAGGCGCCGGGCGGGCGCATCCGCGCCCTTGGCTTTCGCGCCATAAGGCGCGGCGGCCGGTCGGCCTTGCCTCGGCTGCGCCTCGGTGCGAAACAAACTGGGATTGTGAATGTTCAACCGAGCATAGCGAGGCAAGCGCTGCCGTGAGACAAGACATATCTTCCCGCCCGGCGTTTGAGGTTCAAAAACAACTTCCGATAGAAAATCTTGTCGACGGCAAAATGAATATGCCCATGTGATCAGGTTCACAGCGGCGACAGGAAAACTATATTAGTAGCTGTAACCAACAGGTGGGATGTTTCGAACAACAATTGATCCCCAAGGAACAGAGCATGATGAAATTTCTCAAATCCGATTTGACCTACAGCCTCGGCGGCGGCTTTATCGCCGGTGCCTTGATGTTGTTTTGCCTGCAACCCGCAGAGCAGCGTACCGACCTCGGCAACGACCTGTCGTCGACGGTCAGCGCCGCGAGCCAGTTGCTGAGCTAGCGCAAGATGAGTCCCATCCTTTCCAGAACATTGGCATTTGGTGTCGCTTTCGCCGCTTTTGCGGTCGTTTGGGCAGGCGTCCAGTCGACTCTCCCTGTCGAGAATGGGTCTGGCTCTGCCTTTGTCGGTGAAGCCCATGCAGCAGAAAAGGCCACCATCATCCCGATGCCGCGTGTCGCCGCCGCCGAAACCGGAAAGCGCGCCGTCGCGATTTTTGCCGGCGGCTGCTTCTGGGGTGTGGAGGGCGTGTTCGAACATACAAAGGGCGTGATCAGCGTCTCTTCCGGCTATCACGGCGGCACGAAACGCAGCGCGTCTTACCAACTGGTCAGTGCCGGTATCACGGACCACGCCGAGGCCGTGCGCGTCGTCTATGATCCGCGGCAGATCAGCTATGGCAAGCTGATGCAGATTTTCTTCTCGGTCGTCGCTGATCCGACGATGCTAAATGCCCAGGGCCCTGATCGCGGCAAGCAATATCGCAGCGCGCTGGTGCCGTTGAACGCCGGTCAGGCGAAAGCCGCCCGCGCCTATATCGCGCAGCTGGACAAGGGGAGTTACTGGAAGAGTCCGATCGTGACGCGGGT
Organism: Sphingomonadales bacterium; assembly: GCA_024636595.1. GTDB lineage: Bacteria > Pseudomonadota > Alphaproteobacteria > Sphingomonadales > Sphingomonadaceae > Parasphingorhabdus. Next base: position 9,457 of record JAGXGT010000145.1, read on the forward strand.
CGAGTCCTACAAGGCCTTTTATCCCGCCGAGACCTATCATCAGAATTTCATGCAGAAAAATCCGCGGCAAGGCTATATCGTCCGCTGGGACATGCCAAAGGTCGCCAATCTTAAGCAGCATTTTCCGGCGCAATACCGGGCAAAGCCAGTCACCTGAGGCAGGCCGCCATTTAACCGACTGTTAGTTTCGCTCTGTTATAAGCATGGGCAGACGCAGAGGGAAAAATGGTAAACCACGATTTTGAAATCCTGATCGCAATCACTGGTCTTATGACAGGTGTCGCGTTTCTGTGGATTGCCCGAATCGACGCTCGCTAGGACATCGCGCCCTATTTCGGGCTGAGCACCATCAACATCTGACGGCCTTCCAGCTTTGGATAGGCTTCAACCTTGGCGGTTTCTTTCATGTCTTCCTGCACCCGGACGAGCAATGCCATGCCGAGTTGCTGATGCGACATTTCGCGGCCACGGAAGCGAAGGGTAACCTTCACCTTGTCGCCATTGTCGATGAACTTGTTCACATTGCGCATCTTCACGTCATAATCATGATCGTCGATATTCGGACGCATCTTGATTTCCTTGACGTCCTGCACCTTCTGCGTCTTGCGCGCGGCATTGGCCTTTTTCTGGGCTTCATATTTGAACTTGCCGACGTCGAGATATTTCGCAACCGGAGGCTGGGCATTGGGAGAAACCTCGACCAGGTCGAGGCCAACTTCTGCTGCGCGCTCAATCGCTTCGCTGGTTTTCATCACGCCAAGGTTTTCGCCCTTGTCGTCGATTACCCTGACGGTGTCGGAATTGATCAGATCGTTGAAGCGCGGGCCACCTTTGACGGGCGGCGTGGGGCGGCGAGGGGGTGCAGCTATGTTAAATACTCCTGAGTGGTTGTTTATGCTGGGTCATTAGACGCAAAGCTTACGGGAATAAAGCCTTCTTGATGGTGAAGGCGCTATTAGCCACATAAGCAGTGGTTTGCATGCAACAGCAATAGCGATCATATCGTCATTGCGAGGCTGATTTCAAGTCCGGAGCCAGAGCCTCATTCTGCAACATGGTAACGACTTCATCGAGCGTCAGAAACTCTTGTTCCTTCTGGCCCAGACGGCGCAATGCAACCTTGCCTTCTTCGGCTTCTCGCATGCCAACCACCAGAATGTTGGGCACTTTTCCGACCGAATGCTCGCGCACCTTGTAGTTGATCTTCTCGTTGCGCAGATCGGCCTCGACCCGGATTCCGGCGGCTTTCAGTTTCTCAACCACTTGCTCGGCATAGGGATTGGCGTCGGTCACAATCGTCGCGACCACAGCCTGGGTCGGCGCGAGCCAGAGCGGCAGCTTGCCGGCATAATGTTCAATGAGAATGCCGATGAACCGTTCAAAGGTTCCCAGAATCGCGCGGTGCAGCATGACCGGACGATGGCGGTTGCCATCTTCGCCGACATAGCTGGCGTCCAGCCGTTCCGGTAACACCGTGTCTGCCTGGATCGTGCCGACCTGCCAGGTCCGGCCAATCGCATCGGTCAGATGGAATTCGAGCTTGGGCGCGTAGAAGGCGCCTTCGCCTGGCAATTCTTCCCAGCCATAATTTTCTGTTGCGCGGCCGGCTTTCGCCACCGCATCCCGCAAGATTTGTTCGGACCGGTCCCACTCTTCGTCCGATCCAAAGCGCTCGTCCGGACGAAGCGCCAGCTTGATCTGATAGTCGCCGAAACCAAGGTCGCGGTATACCGCGTCGAGCAAATCGCAAAATGCGACAATTTCGTCGGTCAACTGATCTTCGCGACAGAATATATGGGCATCGTCCTGGGTGAATTGCCGCACGCGCAGCAGTCCGTGCAGCGCGCCATGCGGTTCGTTGCGATGGCAGCAGCCGAATTCGGCCATCCGGATCGGCAGGTCGCGATAGCTTTTGATGCCCTGTTTGAACACCAGCACATGGGCAGGGCAGTTCATTGGCTTCAGCGCCATCATGTCTGCGGTACCGGTAATCACCGGCCCTTCGCCTTCGGCATCGGGAACCTCATCGGGGACAGCGAACATATTGGCGGAATATTTGCCCCAGTGGCCGGATTTCTCCCACTGGTTCACGTCCATCAGCTGCGGCGTCTTGATCTCGTCATAACCGGCCTTGTCGAGCTGGCGGCGCATATAGCGTTCCAGCTCGCGCCAGATGAAATAGCCCTTGGGATGCCAGAAGCATGAGCCTTGCGCTTCGGGCTGGAAGTGGAACAGGTCCATTTCCTGACCGAGCTTGCGGTGATCGCGCTTGGCCGCTTCCTCGAGCCGCATCAGATGGGCATTGAGCTGCTTCTTGTTGAGCCAGCCGGTGCCGTAGATACGCGACAATTGCGGATTGCGCTGGTCGCCGCGCCAATAGGCACCCGATACGCGCATCAGCTTGAACGCCTGTGGATCAAGCTTGCCGGTCGAGGCAAGATGCGGCCCGCGGCACATGTCCATCCAGTCGTCGCCGGACCAGTAGACCGTAATCTCGTCGCCTTCCGGCAGCTCGGCGGCCCATTCGGCCTTGAAGGTCTCGCCGTCCCTTTGCCAGCGGGTGATCAGATCGTCGCGTTCCCACACTTCGCGGCGCAGCGGCTTGTCGGCAGCGATGATCCGCTTCATTTCCGCTTCGATCGCAGGCAGATCCTCGTCGGTGAACGGATCGCCGGCGGGGGCGAAGTCATAATAGAAGCCGTCTTCGGTCGACGGGCCAAAGGTGATCTGCGTGCCCGGAAACAGGGTCTGCACCGCTTCGGCCAATATATGCGCATAGTCGTGGCGCGCCAGTTCCAGCGCGTCCTCTTCGTCACGCGAGGTGACCAAGGCGAGTTCGGTATCTTCTTCGAGCGGCCGCATGATGTCGCGAAGCTCGCCATCAATCTTCGCGGCCAGCGCGGCTTTCGCAAGGCCCGGCCCGATGTCGGCGGCAATCTGTGCGGGGGTAGTGCCCATGGCCACTTCACGCGTGCTACCGTCGGGAAGGGTGATTTTGATCATCTCGGTCATGGGCTCAGGTCATCTCAAAGTTTGTCAAAGTTAGGGCCAATGAGGGCTTTGAAACCAGCCGCCATCGGGTTGAATTGGACTTAGTCTCTTGCGGTTTCAAGTCAACCAAATCAGGGGGATGCTGCCGAAAGAGAGGAAAGTTATAGCGACTTTATGTAATGGACCCTTGACATTGCGGTGCGAATCGGTCCATTAAGTCAAGGAAACATGACATAATGTCCATGTAACTTGATGGAGAACGACCATGAGATTGAAACGCTGTTCTGGACGGGCGATGACGCCCAATGAAAATATTGCGATGTGGGCTGCGCTCGCCATCCTGTTTCTGGCGGCAATGTGAACGGGATGGAGAAGCAGCCGCCTGGCAGCCTCTGGCGCCGCGCTTGCGGATGGATCAAGCCGGATTGGATGTTCGCATTCATGTTGACTGCCAGCGTTGTGCTGCTGGTGCTAAGCGGATTGAAAACCGATATCCGTCCGTTCGTGCCGCCACCCCTGTTTCCCAAACTGGCTTTGGTTATCGGGGCCATGGTAACGCTCTCGGCCATCGCGACATTGGGAGCGAAACTCGATCGCAGGCATCTGGATGATTATATGTTTCAGATGGTCGCCAACGGAGCGGTGATCGGGATCGTCACAACCCTGTTCGTCAATATGCTGTGGGAGATTGGTGCCGACATATTGCCGCCCATCACAAATGATGATTTGATAGCCGTGATGATCGGCAGCTGGAGTCTCGGCTATTTCTTTTATCGCTGGCGTGGGCTCAACTCATGAAGAACCGGCTCAAAGTGCTGCGCGCCGAGCGGGACTGGTCGCAGGCGGATCTCGCAGGCCATCTCGGTGTTTCTCGTCAGAGTATCAATGCGATTGAAACCGGAAAATATGATCCTTCCCTTCCTCTGGCGTTCAAAATTGCCGATCTTTTCGCGATGGCGATCGAACAGATTTTTGTACCCGATTGAAAGCGTGGAGAATTTTGGTGCGCTGGGCCGAAAGTTGATTTAGGTTCTGCGCATGTC
>JAGXGT010000146.1 GCA_024636595.1 Sphingomonadales bacterium
TGCAATATGAAGGGGTGATGGCCGAGCATATCTGGACCCGCACCGAAGCGGGGCTGTTCGACGTGTCGCATATGGGTCAGCTGCAGCTGATCGGCGAGGGTGCTGCCAATGCGCTCGAGCGTATCACACCCGGCAATCTGTCGGCGCTGGCACCCGGCAAGATTCGCTACACCCTGTTGCTCGCGCAGGACGGCGGGATATTGGACGACCTGATGGTTACCAACACCGGCGATCATCTCTATCTGGTGGTCAACGGCGCGACCAAGCATGATGATATCGCTTATATGCAATCTCAACTGCCCGACGGCCTGACGCTCAATCATGTGGAAGATGCGGCGCTTCTTGCTTTACAGGGTCCCAAGGCAGCAACAGCGCTGGCCAAGCTCGAGATAGATCCGCATGAACCCGACTGGCCGTTGCCAACCGACCTTCATTTCATGGAAGCGGGCCCGTTTCTGTGGCGCGGCATTCCGCTCGGGATCAGCCGCTCGGGCTATACTGGCGAAGATGGCTTTGAAATCAGCGTGCCAGCCGACCATGCGGTAAAGCTGGCCGCAGCTCTGACGGAGTTGGAAGAGGTTCGCCCGATCGGTCTGGGCGCCCGCGACAGTCTCCGCTTGGAGGCCGGCCTGCCACTCTACGGCCATGACATGAACCCCGATATCTTGCCGGTCGAAGCCAATCTGAGCTTCGCCCTGTCGAAGGCGCGCCGCGAAGAAGGCAATTTTGCCGGGGCCGAACAGGTGCTCGCGCAATATCCGGACAAGGCTGCGACAAAACGCGTTGGCCTGTTCGTCGACGGCCGCCAACCGATCCGCGAGGGCGCCATCGTAATCGATGGCACCGGCGCGACTATCGGCGCCGTCACCAGCGGCGGTTTCTCGCCGACGTTACAGCGCCCGATCGCCATGGCCTATGTGCCGATGGATCTGTCGCAAACCGGCACCGCCATCACCGTCGAACAGCGCGGCAAGAAAATTGCCTGCACCGTCGCCGACATGCCCTTTGTACCGCATCACTATCACCGTAAACCCAAGTCATAGATTGACAGGAAGAGGAAACGACCATGAGCCGATATTTTACCGATGAACATGAATGGGTCGAGGTCGAAGGCGACACGGCGACCGTCGGTATCACCGACTATGCGCAGGAACAGCTGGGCGACATAGTATTTATCGAAGTGCCGGAAGTCGGCACCGAACTGGAACAGGGCGACGATGCCGCCGTGGTCGAATCGGTCAAGGCCGCATCCGACGTCTATGCGGCGGTGTCCGGCGAAGTGATCGAAGTGAACGAAGCGCTGGAAGACGAGCCCGGTCTGGTTAATTCATCGGCCGAAGAAGACGGCTGGTTTTTTCGGCTGACTTTGTCGGATAAGGACGAGCTCGCTGATCTGATGGACGAGAAAGCCTACAAGGCGTTTGTCGACGATCTGTGACCAATCGCCCCTCCTCTTCAGAGGAGGGGATCAAGGGGTGGTGGCGATGCGTCAGCATCGCTCGCGCAGTGACAAGCGGCACGAAACCACCCCAACCCCTCCTTTGAAAAGGAGGGGCTTAAGCAAAGGAAGTATAATGCGTTATCTCCCGCTGACTCCCGACGACCGGCAATCGATGCTGGCAAAGATCGGCGCGCAATCGGTCGACGATCTGTTTGTTGATGTGCCGGAGGAAGCCCGGCTGACCGGTCCGATCCACGGCTTGCCGATGCACGCGGGCGAGATGGCGGTGGAAGCGCATATGAAGGCGCTCGCTAAAAAGAATCACGCCGCCGGCGATATGCCATTCTTTCTCGGGGCAGGGGCCTATCGCCACCATGTCCCGGCGAGCGTCGATCATATCATCCAGCGCGGCGAATTCCTCACTGCTTACACGCCTTACCAGCCGGAAATCGCTCAGGGCACGCTGCAGACCCTGTTCGAATTCCAGACCCAGGTCGCGCGGCTTTTCGGCGTCGATGTCGCCAATGCCTCGATGTACGACGGCTCCACGGCCTGCTGGGAAGCGATCACCATGGCGCGGCGGGTCACCAAGCGCAGCAAGGCGATCCTTTCCTCGGGCCTGCACCCGCATTATGTATCGGTCGCCAAGACGATGGCGAAATTCACCAAGGACAATCTGTCCTATGACGCGCCGACGCTCGACGCCGCCACCGATGGTAAAAGCCTGCTGGACCAGATCGATGACGACACCAGCTGCGTCGTGGTGCAATATCCCGATATTCTGGGCCGTATCGCCGATCTGTCGGAACTGGCGGCCAAGGCTAAGACGCACAAGGCGTTGCTGATTGCGGTGGTCACCGAACCGGTGGCGCTGGGCGCAATCACCTCTCCCGGCGAAATGGGCGCGGATATCGTGGTTGGCGAAGGCCAGTCGATTGGCGTCGGCCTGCAATTTGGCGGTCCCTATGTCGGACTGTTCGGCTGCAAGGAAAAATATCTGCGGCAGATGCCGGGCCGGTTGTGCGGCGAGACCGTCGATGCTGAGGGCAAGCGCGGCTTCGTCCTGACCCTGTCGACCCGCGAGCAGCATATCCGCCGCGAAAAGGCGACCTCCAATATCTGCACCAACAGCGGCCTGTGCGCTTTGGCCTTCACCGCGCATATGACTCTGCTCGGGGAAAAGGGCCTGCGCCAGCTGGCAATGCTCAACCATGGAAAGGCGGTGCAGGCAGCGGATCGCCTGTCCGCGATCCCGGGCGTGAAACTGGTAAACAAAAGTTTTTTCAACGAGTTCACGCTTGTTCTTGACAAGGATGCTCGGCCGATCGTGCGCGCGCTGGCGGATCAGCGGATTCTGGCTGGGGTCTCGCTTGGTCGGCTCTATCCGCAAGAGGACGCACTCGCCCATGGCCTGATTGTGGCGGTGACCGAAACCGTCAGCGACGATGATGTCGAGGCCCTGGCCACGGCTCTGGAAGGAGCCTTGGCATGAATATGCTCTCGGAAGGCCGCCCAACAAAACAGGAAGATAATCTGATCATGCCGGACTCGACGGAACCGAAAACATTCACCGGAAACCGGGCTCTGATGGTCGATGAGCCGCTGATCTTCGAAATCGGTTCGCCGGATCGCAGCGGCGTGGACTTGCCGGAAGCGCCGGAAGTCGAAAGCCGCCTCGGTGGTCTCGACCGCAAGACGCCGATCGCCGTTCCCGGCATCTCCGAAGCCGAAATGGTCCGCCATTACACACGTCTCAGCCGCCAGAATTATGCGATCGATGTTGGCCTGTTCCCGCTCGGCAGCTGCACGATGAAGCATAATCCGCGGCTCAACGAGAAAATGGCGCGGCTAAAGGGCTTTGCCGATATCCACCCGCTGCAACCGGTGGAAAGCGTGCAGGGCGCGCTCGGCGTGATCAACGAACTGGCGGTCTGGCTGATCAAGCTGACCGGCATGCACGGCGTGGCGATGACGCCCAAGGCTGGCGCGCATGGCGAACTGTGCGGCATTCTCTGCATCCGTGCGGCGCTCGAAGCGCGCGGTGATGCCCGCGAAGTCATATTGGTGCCGGAAAGCGCCCATGGCACCAATCCCGCGACCGCTGCCTTCGCTGGCTACAAGGTCGAAGATATTCCCGCCAACAGCGATGGCCGGGTCGATCTCGAGGCGCTGAAAAAACGGCTTGGTCCCGATGTCGCCGGCGTGATGATCACCAATCCCAACACCTGCGGCCTGTTCGAGCCCGATATGAAAGCCATCTCCGACGCGGTCCATGCCGCCGGCGGTTTCGTCTATTGCGACGGCGCCAATTTCAATGCCATCGTCGGCAAGGTCCGGCCTGGTGATCTCGGCGTCGATGCGATGCATATCAACCTGCACAAGACCTTCTCGACCCCGCATGGCGGCGGCGGTCCGGGATCGGGTCCGGTGGTGCTGTCCGAAGCGCTGTCGCCTTATGGCCCGTTGCCGTTCACGGCGCGTGACGCGGACGGACATTTCCGGTTGATCGAGGAAGAAACAGCGGACGAGGACCATCCCGACAGTTTCGGCCGGATGTCCGCCTTCCACGGCCAGATGGGCATGTTCACCCGCGCGCTCACCTATATATTGAGCCATGGCGCCGACGGCTTGAAGCAGGTAGCGGAAGATGCGGTGCTGAACGCCAATTATATCCTGCGCAGTCTGGAAGATATTCTCGATGCGCCGTTCGCGAAAAGCGGTCCCTGCATGCACGAGGCGCTCTTCTCGGACAAGGGCTTCGCCAACGGCCTGACCACGCTGGATCTCGCCAAGGGCATGATCGACGAGGGCTATCACCCAATGACCATGTATTTCCCCCTGGTGGTCCACGGCGCAATGCTGGTCGAGCCGACCGAGACCGAAAGCAAGGCGGCGATCGATCAGTTTATCGGCGCTTTCCGCTCGGTCGCCGGACGGGCCAAGGCAGGCGATGAATTGCTTAAAACCGCGCCCCATTTTGCGCCGCGCCATCGGCTGGACGAAACCCAGGCTGCGCGCAAGCCGGTGCTGGTGTGGACCGAGCCCGAGGATTTTGCCGAAGCGGCGGAATAAGAGGGGTAGGGTGTTGACCATCCTCTATCCTCCCCGTCGCGCAGCAATGGGGAGGGGGACCATCCGAAGGATGGTGGAGGGCCCCCTCCGTCAGCCGTTCCGGCTGCCACCTCCCCATCGCTACGCGCTAGGGAGGATAATTTGATCCACCGTCTGACCAATCTCTTTGCCCTGTGGACAATATTGGGGACAGCCTGGGCATGGTTCATTCCGGACCATTTCATCTGGGTCGTCGACGGTCGCTTCCGCCCGCTCGGCCAGCCCTTGGTCAGTGTCCTGCTTGGTGTAATCATGCTCGGCATGGGCCTGACCCTGTCGTTTGCTGACTTCCGCCGGATCGCAAAAATCCCCAAATGCGTCGGGGCAGGAGTGGTGCTGCAATTCACCGTGATGCCGCTGGCCGGGATCGGTCTGGCCATGGCCTTCGGGCTGGAAACAGGCCTTGCCGTCGGCTTGATCCTCGTCGCCTGCTGCCCCGGCGGCACGGCCTCCAATGTTGTCGCCTATCTCGCGAATGCCAATCTGGCGTTGTCGGTCACGATGACCATGGCCTCGACTTTGGTCGCGGTCATAGCAACGCCGCTGCTCACCGGCCTGCTCGCCGGAAAATATGTCGAGATCGACCAGTGGAATCTGTTCATCAACATGGTCTCAATTGTCCTGCTGCCAGTGATCGCGGGAGTCTTGCTCAACCGCTACCTGCCCAAACTGACCGAGAAGATCGCGGTCATCTCGCCGCTGGCCTCGGTAATCGTCGTTATCCTGATTGTCGGCGGATTTATTGCCAATAGCAAGGCGCTGATCGAGGCGCATTTCGGCGTATTGATGTTGGCGATATTCCTGCTCCACATCCTTGGTTTTGGCCTGGGCTATCTGGTCACCAAGGCGATCGGCTTCGGCGAGGAGGAGAGCCGCACGATCAGCATCGAGGTTGGCATGCAGAATAGCGGCCTTGGATCCAGCCTCGCTTCGACGCCGACCTTCGCGGCGCAATTCGCCACCCCGATGCAGGCCGCGCTCGCCCCGGTGCCAAGCGCCATTTCCGCAGTCTATCATGTCGTGATGGGCAGTTTTCTGGCGGCAATCTGGCGGCGGCGTTCTTTGGAAAGCAAAGCCCATGACTGATCCGAAACCCTGGACCATCGGCGACAGCCCACCGGGCGAGCAGCGCCACGCTCCGGCGACGATGCGCAACCGTGATGCGATTGTTGATATTTTGCGCGCCATATTGCCCGATCAAGGGACCATCCTGGAAATTGCCAGCGGCACCGGCGAACATATCGTCTATTTCGGCCTGCAGTTCCCCAATCTGACCTTTCAGCCCAGCGACCCCGATCCCGCCTGTTGCCAGTCGATCACCGCCTGGACCAAGCGCGAAGCGGTGCCCAATGTTCTGCCACCGAAACAGCTCGACGCGCAGGCCACAGAGTGGGAAGTGCCCAGACCGGTGGCGATACTGTGCATCAACATGGTCCA
>JAGXGT010000147.1 GCA_024636595.1 Sphingomonadales bacterium
AAATTGAAATTACATCCTAACAAAAAGGGAACTCTCATGAGTGAGACTGCAGACCGGGTAAAAAAGATTGTTGTTGAGCATCTGGGTGTTGAAGCCGACAAAGTGACCGAAGAAGCTGCTTTCATCGATGATCTGGGCGCTGACAGCCTCGACATCGTTGAGCTGGTCATGGCGTTTGAAGAAGAATTCAGTGTTGAAATTCCTGATGATGCGGCAGAAAAAATCGCTACGGTCAAAGACGCCATCGATTTCATCGACAAAAACAAGGGTTAATTGATTTTGAGGTGCTGCCACAAATGGCCGCGCCTCGGGCCAATGATCGCTGACAGACAGCATAGCGGCTCACCGGCCCGGGAGAAATGTCCTGAACCGGTGGCCGTTTTTGATTTCGGGCAGGGGAAGTCCGCAAGGAGAGGCATGATATGCGCCGTGTAGTTGTAACCGGAATGGGCCTGGTGACGCCGCTGGGCGGAGACGTGGAAACGACCTGGGCCAATATATTGGCGTCCAAGTCGGGCGCGGGCAAAATTACCCGCTTCGATGCATCCGATCAAAAATGCCATATAGCCTGCGAGGTCAAGCCGGCGGATCATGAATATGGTTTTGACCCCAATTTGCGCGTCGACCACAAGGTTCAGCGGCAGGTTGATCCGTTCATCATCTATGGTATCGATGCCGCCGGTCAGGCGCTCGAAGATGCCGGTCTCACGGATATGACCGAGGAACAGAAGTATCGCGCTGGCTGTTCCATAGGCTCAGGCATCGGCGGCTTGCCGGGAATCGAAAAAGAATCGATCGTCCTGTACGAACGCGGCCCGGGTCGGGTTAGCCCGCATTTCGTTCACGGACGCCTTATCAATCTCATTTCTGGCCAGGTTTCGATCAAATACGGCCTGATGGGTCCGAACCATGCGGTCGTGACCGCCTGTTCCACCGGTGCCCATAGCATCGGTGATGCCGCTCGCATGATCGCTCTCGACGATGCCGATGTGATGTTGGCTGGCGGCGCAGAAGCGACCATCTGTCCGATTGGAATCGCCGGCTTTGCCCAGGCAAAGGCACTTTCAACCAAGCGCAACGATGACCCGACAGCGGCATCCCGGCCCTATGACAAGGACCGTGATGGCTTTGTCATGGGCGAGGGCGCAGGCGTCGTCTGTCTGGAAGAATATGAACACGCCAAGGCCCGCGGCGCTAAAATCTATTGCGAAGTGATCGGCTATGGCATGTCCGGAGATGCTTATCATGTTACCGCACCGCATCCCGATGGCACCGGTGCGTACCGGTCCATGGAAATGGCGCTCAAACGCTCCGGCCTGACCCCCGCCGACATTGATTATGTCAACGCGCACGGTACATCTACGATGGCGGACACGATTGAACTCGCTGCGGTAAAGCGCTTGTTTGGCGAGGATCTCAAGACCATGTCGATGAGTTCAACCAAATCGGCAATCGGCCATTTGCTTGGCGGCGCCGGTGCCGTCGAAGCGATTTTCTGCGGTCTCGCCATTCGCGACCAGATTGTCCCGCCGACGCTCAACCTCGACGATCCGGACGAAGGCTGCGAAGGCGTCGACCTGGTTCCGCATTTTGCGAAAAAGCGCAAGGTGAAGGCCGTGCTGAGCAACAGCTTCGGCTTTGGCGGCACCAACGCCAGCATCATCATGAAAGCCATCTAATATCATGCGCCGCCTCGGTTGCCTGATATTGGTGGCAGCGGCGGTCATTGCAGTCCTGCTGGCGGGCAATTTCCTTTATGGCTGGAACGCCAGCGGGCCGCTGGAAAATCAGCGGACGATCGTGATCAAATCGGGCTCAAGCCTGGCGATGGCCGCGCAGGTGATGGAAACCGAAGGAGTCATCAAATCCGCCGATGCTTTCTTGACCCGAGCAAAAATTCTCGGCGGATCGGAGCCGATCAAGGCAGGGGAATTCGAAATCCCCGCTGGCGCCAGCAACGCCCTGATTTTGGATATTCTTCAGGGCGGCAAATCGGTGCAGCGGCTGATTACCATCCCGGAAGGCACACCCTCGATCATCGTTTATGAGAAACTGATGGCCGAAAAACTGCTCAAGGGCGATATCCCGGTCCCCGCCGAAGGCTCCATCTTGCCCGATAGCTACAGTTTCGAGCGCGGCGAACAACGGGCGGCGGTACTGCTCCGCATGCAAAAGGCCATGAAGGATACAATCGCAGAATTGTGGCCGAAGCGCTCGTCGGACACGATCGTCAAATCGCCGAGAGAAGCGGTTATTCTCGCAGCGATTGTTGAGAAAGAGACCGCATTGGCCCGCGAAAGGTCAACCGTGGCCGGTGTCTACAGCAACCGTCTGCGCAAGAATATGATGCTGCAGGCGGACCCGACAATCATTTATCCGATTACCAGAGGAAAACCGTTGGGCCGCCGGATCCGGCAATCGGAAATCGCGCAGGTCAATGACTATAATACTTACGCGATGATCGGATTGCCGAAGGGTCCGATAGCCAACCCCGGACGGGCTTCGATAGAGGCTGTGCTAAATCCGGCAAAGACCAAGGCGCTATATTTTGTTGCTGATGGCAAGGGCGGACATGTCTTCGCGGAAACGCTGGAACAGCATAATGCCAATGTGGAAAAATGGTTTGCCCTAAGACGCCAGCGAGGCGAAATGTGATGAGCCGCCAGCGGCACGCCCGTTGATCGGTTCAGGATTCCGCAGGACCAAAGAGGCTGGATCTCAGCCGCTTCAATATTTGTCTTTTGCAAGTGCGTCGGCAGCGGAGGGAGCCATAAATGTCGGTGAGACTGGTTGAAGTAATCGTTCCGGACGCGGAAGTGTCGCGGGCCAGCGCCATTATCGGAAAGCATTGCAGCCGTTTCTGGCAGGAGTCTGTGCCGGGTGGTCTGGAGAAATTTTCCTGTGTGGTGCGGGTGCGGTTGATTGAATCGCTGATCGCCCAACTGGATGATGTATTTGGAAATATCTCCGGATTTTCCGTTCTGGTCCTGCAGGTCGAGGCATTTTTGCCAGAGATTCCGGAACTGGAGGAAATTTCGCCGTCACCGTCGGGAGGGGAGAACTCGCCGAGCCGGCTGGAAGTCTTTTTCACCCGTGACCGGATCAGCACAAACGAACTGTACGATGATATCGAAGTCAGTCTGGAGCTTCGTCCCAATTATCTGCTGACCGTTATCCTGTCCGCGCTGATCGCAGCACTGGGCATGCACAGCGGTCAGACTGCCGTCGTCATCGGCGCGATGATCATCGCCCCGCTGCTTGGTCCGACCATGGGATTGGCAATGGCCGCGACATTAGGCGATGCGAGGCTTGGTCGCCGTGCAATCACCACGCTTGTCATCGGAACATTTGCCGCTTTGGCTTTCACCTTTTTGTTGGGCATGTTCATTGAGGTCGATCCGCTGGTGCAGGAACTCAGAAACCGGACAATCGTTCAGCCCGCCGACATCGCGTTGGCCTTGGCCTGCGGTGCTGCTGGCGTCCTGGCGTTCAGTCGGGGAGCATCCGTGTCGCTTGTCGGAGTGATGATCGCAGTCGCGCTTGTCCCGCCAATTGCAGCCGCTGGACTGTTCTTCGGTAGCGGTGATCCCACATTGGGGCTCAGGGCTCTGTTTTTGCTGGCAACCAATCTGGTCTGTATCAATGTCGCCGGCATTGTGACATTTCTGTTCCAGGGATTGCCGCCCAGAAACTGGCGGATCACCAGCGGCATATTCTTGATATGGCTGGTGATCTTGCTCGTGTTTGTCGGTCTGGTTGGCGGCCGCTTTGCCGTTGGCGAAGGCCTGTCGATAGCGAACGCTCGCGATTCATCAATCCAGCCGTCAGCCGAACCCTATCCAGATTAATAATAATGCCGGCGGAAGGGCAGGCATTCTCGACTCAATAGTTGTACCGCTCTTTCAAACTTTCCCGCGCGTCCCGATATTCGCGGGTGAACTGGTCGACCATATCCTGAACGCTCATCACATCGTTGATCAGCCCGATACCCTGACCGCAGCCCCAGATATCTTTCCAGGCTTTTTTCTCGGTATTGCCACCGGAACCAAAGTTCATCGTCTTATAGTCGCCTTGCGGCAGATTATCGGGATCGAGCCCGGCATTTTCGATCGACTGGCGCAGATAATTGCCCTTCACGCCGGTGAAAAGGTCGGAATAGACGATGTCGGCGGCTTTGCCTTCGACAATGCCCTCTTTATAACCTTGGTCCGCATTGGCCTCTTTTGTGGCGATAAAGGCGGATCCGGCATAGCCGAGATCAGCGCCCATCGCCTGGGCTGCCAAAATCGATGCACCGTTGCCAATCGAACCGGAGAGCGCGACAGGGCCATCAAACCATTCGCGGATTTCCTGCATCAAGGCGAACGGCGACAGCGTACCGGCATGTCCGCCGGCTCCAGCGGCAACCGGAATAAGGCCGGTCGCGCCCTTTTCGATCGCCTTGTGGGCAAAGCGGTTGTTGATAATATCATGCAGGACGATGCCGCCCCAGCCTTTTACTGCCGTGTTGAGGTCCTCAATCGCTCCTAGCGACGTGATAACGATCGGCACTTTCCATTTGGCGCAGGTCGCCATGTCCTGATCGAGCCGGTCGTTCGACTTGTGGACGATCTGGTTGACCGCGAACGGGGCTGCCGGCTTGTCCGGATTGTCCCGGTTCCAGGCGGCAAGTTCCTCGGTAATCTGGTGCAGCCACTCGTCGAGCATCGACTGCGGGCGGGCGTTGAGGGCAGGGAAGCTGCCGACGATACCGGCCTTGCACTGGGCAATCACCAATTCCGGGCCCGAAACGATGAACAGGGGAGAGCCGATGAGCGGCAGGCGAAGATTGTCGAAAATGGCTGGTAACGTCATGGAACCCCCGATTGGAAAAGCGATGCCACCGCATTAGCCGATGCGGTGGCATTTTCTACTGTTAATTTAACTGGCTGCTTAAATCCGGTTCACGGCGCTGAGCAAGGCCTCGACCGACGCGGTGGCGACATCGCTGTTGATACCGACGCCGTAAAATTCTTTGCCATCATCGGTCTGGCACTCGATATAGGCCGCTGCCTGGGCGTCCTTGCCGGAACCCAGTGCATGTTCGTTATAGTCGACAATTTCAAGCGTCACGCCAAGCGCCGAAGAAACCGCGTCGACCACACTGGAGATCAGGCCATTGCCGCGCCCGCTGACCGAGATTTCGCCATCGGGCCCCTTGATCTTGCCGACAAAAATCCGCTCGCCGCCGGTCGCTCGCTCATCATAGTCGATCAGGCTGTATTTTCCGGTGCCATCGAGATGATAGCGCTTCTGGAACGCATCCCAGATATCATCTGACGACAGCTCCCGGCTGGTTTCGTCGGCCAGTTCCTGCACCGTCCGGCTGAAATTGGCCTGCAACCGCTTCGGCAGTTTTAGCCCGTGGTCCTGTTCCAGGATCCAGGCGATGCCGCCCTTGCCGGACTGGCTGTTGACCCGGATCACGGCTTCATAATCGCGTCCGAGATCGCGCGGATCGATCGGCAGATAGGGGACGTTCCACAATTCGTCATTGCGCTGTTCCTGTGCGGCAAAGCCTTTCTTGATCGCGTCCTGATGCGATCCGGAAAAGGCGGTAAACACCAGTTCACCGGCATAGGGATGGCGCGCGGGGACCGGCAATTGATTACAATATTCCACGGTCTTGACGATTTCATCCATATTGGAAAAATCCAGTTCCGGATCAACGCCTTGGGTGTAGAGATTCAGGCCAAGTGTCACCAGATCGACATTGCCGGTGCGCTCGCCATTGCCGAACAGGCAGCCTTCGACTCGGTCCGCCCCGGCCATCATGCCCAGTTCCGACGCCGCGATGCCCGAACCCCGGTCATTGTGCGTGTGCAGACTGATCACGACATGCTCGCGCTTGCTGATGTTGGTGCACATCCACTCGACCTGGTCGGCGTAGATATTGGGCGTTGCCGCTTCCACGGTGGCAGGCAGGTTGAGGATCAGGGGCTTCTCTTCGGTCGGCTCGATGATTTCCATCACCGCTTCCACCACTTCCAGACTGAAATCCAGTTCGGCGGTGGAGAAGGTTTCCGGTGAATATTCGAAATGCCAGTCGGTATCGGGATATTTTTCCGCCTGTTCGCGCAAGATTGTCGCGCCTTCCCGGGCAATATCCTTGACGCCCTGCTTGTCGAGCCGGAACACGACATCGCGCCAGGCGGGGGAAACAGCATTGTACAGATGGACGATTGCAGCCCGCGCACCTTCCAGACTGGCAAAGCTGGTTTCGATCAGGTCGCGGCGCGACTGGGTCAGCACCTGCACAATGACATCGTCGGGAATCTTGCCGGATTTGACGAGACCGCTGATAAAATCAAAATCGGTGGCACCGGCGGACGGAAATCCCACCTCGATTTCCTTGATCCCGATCTTGACCAGCAAATCAAAGAAACGCTGCTTCTTTTCCGCATTCATCGGATCGATGAGCGCCTGGTTGCCGTCCCGCAGGTCGGTGGACAGCCAGCGCGGTGCCTTGTCGATGGTGCGCGACGGCCATTGCCGGTTGGGCAGGTCAATCTGCGGGAACGGACGGTATTTTTGCGACGGATTCTGGTGCATGACTTCACTCTTATGCTGCTGGAAATTGCGCGCAAGGCACAAATTCGCGGGTTTTCTGGAAATGTTCTGGAAAATCGTCCCTTAGGCGGGGCGCTGCGCCTTCCGGGCAGCAGCAACGGTACGCCTAAGGGCGTATAAGTCGTAGCAGCGAGAGAGCTTTTAACCTCGTCATGCGCAGCGTTTTATCCATAGTGACGCAGAAATCAACTCCGGCGATGTAATTTTTTGAAAATTGCCAGCCCGACGGTAGGAGTGATGATTCTGTTTCGGATGTAATATCTTAAGATTATCGGCTTAAAGTGCAGCGGAACCATCGAAGGAATCATCGGATTGTATTGCCTGGTCTACATGAGCAGTCCCAGCCGCGAGATGAACCCAGTCGAGGTTCAGGCTCTCTTGCGACGCGCCAAGCATAACAATGACCGTGACGCTATTACCGGTATTTTGATCCATGATCGTCGACGCTATCTGCAGTATCTTGAAGGGGGACAAGCCGAGGTCGAGGCAACCTTTGCCCGGATTTCCGTTGATCCGAGGCATCACGCCATCATTCGATTGCACGGACTTACGATAGATCGTCGGCAATTCCCGGACTGGGCAATGGCCTGCAAAATGTCCCGACCGGACGACAGTTTGAAATCCTGCGTCGAACGTCTGACGCAGGATTGCGATGCCCAAGTTGTGGACCAGTTGCTAAAATTCGCGGAAGCCCGCGATCGGGCGGTCCTTGGCCAGACCGCCCGTATCGGGCGGAGCGCCTAGTTCTTCTCTTTATCGACCAGTTTGTTGGCACCGATCCAGGGCATCATCGCGCGCAGCTGGGCGCCGGTTTCCTCGATCGGATGGGCTTCGGCTGCCTTGCGGGCGGCCTTTAGCTCGGGCTGCCCAGCACGGTTGTCGAGCACGAAATTTTTCACAAAACGGCCCGACTGGATATCAGCCAGGACGCGCTTCATTTCCGCCTTGGTTTCGGCGGTGATGATCCGGGGTCCGGTGGTGATATCGCCATATTCTGCGGTATTGGAGATCGAGTAGCGCATGTTGGCAATGCCGCCTTCATATAGCAGGTCGACGATCAGTTTGGTTTCATGCAGACATTCGAAATAGGCCATTTCCGGCGCATAACCGGCTTCGGTCAGGGTTTCGAAGCCCGCCTGAATCAAATGCGTGATCCCGCCGCAGAGAACGGCTTGTTCGCCGAACAGATCGGTTTCGCATTCCTCGCGGAAATTGGTCTCGATGATACCCGAGCGTCCGCCGCCAACACCGGAAGCATAAGCCAGCGCTACATCATGGGCATTGCCGGAGACGTCGCGGTCAATGGCGATCAGGCAGGGCACACCGCCGCCGCGCTGATATTCACTGCGCACCGTATGGCCGGGGCCCTTGGGGGCGATCATGATGACATCAAGGTCGGGGCGGGCTTCGATCAGGCCGAAATGGATGTTGAGGCCATGGGCAAAGGCGAGGGCAGCCCCCTCTTTCATATTGTCGTGCAGGTCGTCGGCATAGATAGCCGCCTGATGCTCATCCGGCGCGAGGATCATGACAATATCGGCCCAGGCTGCGGCGTCCTGATTGGTCATCACCTGAAATCCGGCTGCTTCCGCCTTTTTCGCGGTCGCTGAACCGGCACGCAGGGCAATGGCGACATCCTTGACGCCGCTGTCACGCAGGTTCTGAGCATGGGCATGGCCCTGGCTGCCGTACCCGACAATCGCGATTTTTTTCCCGGTGATCAGGCCGAGGTCCGCATCGGCGTCATAATAGACTTTCATTTTTCTTCCTTAATTTCAGATATATAGAGACAGTAGAGCGATGATTCCGGTTGCGGTTAACACGAACCCTCCGGGATGTT
Organism: Sphingomonadales bacterium; assembly: GCA_024636595.1. Lineage (GTDB taxonomy): Bacteria > Pseudomonadota > Alphaproteobacteria > Sphingomonadales > Sphingomonadaceae > Parasphingorhabdus. The sequence goes on from JAGXGT010000147.1 coordinate 8,450, forward strand.
TCAATCGGGTGAGCACTGCATTGGCCAGCCCCATTCCCACAAAGGCCAAGCCGATAGCCAACATCATGGCCGAGCTGCCGCCGGTTTCGCCAGAAGCGACCAGAAACAGATAGAAGGCGGGCAAAAGCGTGAGAACGGTGCCGACCTGCCAGCCAAATTGAATCATGGTGCGGGGCATGGCCTCATCCATCATGCCGGCCCGTTGTTGCAAAAGCGGGCCAATCAGAAGGCGCTGACCCATGACACCATGGAACAGAGCAACGCCGACCAGCATGAAGCAGCCAATATATAGCAAAACAACATT
>JAGXGT010000148.1 GCA_024636595.1 Sphingomonadales bacterium
CGAGAAGCTGCTCGCGATGGAAGAGCTGATTGGCAAGCGGGTGATTGGCCAGAAAGATGCGGTCGCGGCGGTTTCCGCTGCCGTCCGTCGCAGCCGGGCTGGCTTGCAGGACCCGAACCGGCCATTGGGCAGCTTTCTGTTCCTCGGCCCCACCGGCGTCGTCAAGACGGAACTGACCAAAGCGCTGGCCGGCTTCCTGTTCGACGATGACCAGGCGATGGTCCGCATCGACATGTCCGAGTTCATGGAGAAGCACAGCGTATCCCGCCTGATCGGCGCGCCTCCCGGCTATGTCGGTTATGACGAGGGCGGCGTGCTGACCGAAGCGGTTCGCCGGCGGCCCTATCAGGTGATCCTGTTTGACGAAGTCGAAAAGGCCCATAGCGATGTGTTCAATGTGCTGCTGCAGGTTCTGGACGATGGCCGCCTGACCGACGGTCATGGCCGGGTGGTTGATTTCTCCAACACCCTGATCATCCTGACCTCCAATCTCGGCAGCCAGTATATGGCGAACATGAAGGATGGCGAGACGACAAAGGATGTCGAACCGCAGGTGATGGAAATCGTCCGGGCGCATTTCCGCCCCGAGTTCCTCAATCGGCTGGATGAAATCATCCTGTTCCACCGGCTCTCCGAGGAGCATATGGCACCGATTGTCGACTTGCAGGTCTTGCGGGTACAGAAATTGCTCAAAGACCGGAAAATCGAACTGGACCTCACCGATGCGGCGAGGCGCTGGCTGGGGCGGGTCGGCTATGACCCTGTTTACGGTGCCCGACCGCTCAAACGCGCGATCCAGAAATATCTTCAGGACCCTCTGGCAGACCTGATCCTGCGTGGTGAAGTTCCGGATAATAGCACCGTCAAGGTCGACGAAGGCGATGGAGCATTGAAGATGGAGCCGGTTGCGACGGTGGCATCAGGCTAATCATTCACAATATTTGCCAATACTTAGAAAGGCAAAGGAGTGATTAATTGTTGATTGGAAAGCCACGCGAAGCGTCTTGCAACACTGCGTCCGCTGTCCGCTGCCCCGCAGCGCGACGAGCTTCCCATTCTGCCACTGTCAAGCACACGCGCTTTTTCCGGGCACGAGACCCTGTAACCGCTTGCCGCTCACATTTGATGACTTGTGAATCATCTGGCTCTGGAACCGCTTCCGTCTCTTCCGTGTCATTGCTGACCTGAGCAGCGGCACTTGTCGCTCCAAGGCATACAATTGAGGCCAATGTCAGCATATTCAATTTAACGCGCACACGTCATCTCCTTACTGCGGTCAACATGTTGATCAAGAATCCGAATTTTCATCGCCTTGTTTTATATTTTAATCTCCTTTGAAGTTCAATGACCTTATATTTATGCTGTTTTCCTTGCGTCCCTTCACAACTCTGTGCAAAATAATTGAGTGCCTTCATCAGATGACAGAACGAATATCGCCGTTGAACCAGATTGGCTCGCCCATCGATATCAACCGGATGGCGATAAAGTTCATTTCATCCGGGCGCCAAGGGCAATCCACCGATCGGTGACATTTATCTCAGATGAGTATTTGCCGGACAATCTCGAACGCACGATATTCAACCGACAGGATGTCGCCCTGCCCTCGGACTCTGACCATCCGGTTCATTTCATTCTACATTCCGGCTTCTGCTGCTCAACTTTATTGACGCGCGCCTTTGATATGGAAAATATTTCCATGGGTCTAAAAGAACCCGTTATCCTACAAGATGCAGCGGGATATTATTTTGCCGCGACGGATAAGCAAAAAGCGAGCGACGTTATTCGTAACTTGCTCGGCTTGCTGGCGCGCCCCTTCAACCCATCCGAGACCACGATCATCAAGCCCTCGTGTATCGTCAACGGTTTGGCCGAGCAGTTTATGCAACTATTGCCGAAATCCCGGTCTGTTATTATCCATGCGCCCTTGCCGGTTTTTCTGGGATCAATCGCGAGAAAGCAGATTACAGGCCGATTATGGGCTCGCGAACAATTTGCCGGATTGCGAAAGATGGGGCTGGTAGATCTCGGCTTCGATGACGATCAGCACTTTCGCCAAACCGATTTGCAGATTGCGGCTGCTGGTTGGCTGGCACAGCAGGCAATTTTTCAGAAACTCATCCAACGCTTTGGTGCAGATCGAATAAAAACGATCGATAGCGAAACATTGCTGGCGAATCCTAATCAGGCAATCACCCAAATGTCGCAATTGTATCAACTAAAATTGGGCGACCATCAAATTGGCCAGATCGTCGATGGCCCTGCCTTTAACAGTCATTCAAAGCACGGCACTGAATTTGATCGGCAAGGCCGTGAAGCGGAAAGATCTTCAGGCGAGTCCCTCCATGCCGATGAAATAGGGAAAGTTGCGTTCTGGGCTGAAAAAGTCGCCGAAGCGGTCGGGATCGATATGAGCCTGAAATCGCCCCTTATCTGATTGGTTAGCCAATCAGACCGAGTCATCCAGAGTCGCCGGTGTTGCCACATCGAATGCTACCGACAGTCTTTCGCCTTCATCGAAGGGCATCGTGCCATGCCACATAATTGATGGAAAAATAACGAGACGGCCAGGCTTCGGCTCTATGTGCCGGACGGCATGCAAATCAAGACTCAACTCGGGCGGCGGCGCGCCCAAAGCAAGCCACCCGGCGGGCGGAGGACCCATATCCGTTCCGTTCGGCAAATTGACATAAAATGCAGAACTGAACCAGCCCATCGGGTGAAGGTGGCTCGTATGAAAGCCATTCCCCGTTAACCGCACCGACCATGATCCCGAGAAGCCGATAGAATGCGATCGATATCGCAAAACCGGATGGGTCGGATCCAATGGGGAAAGCCCAGACACATGGGTCCGGACTGTCGATTGAATGACAGATCTGAGATTCCGAATTTCCGGATCGATTCTCGCGAAAAGCGGACCGTCCGTCTGGGTCCCGCCGCGAACCGATTGACCGATCATGTCCTCTTTCGCGACATGAAGGGATCTCAGGCATCGAGCCAGTCCCGGGACGTCAATCTGGTCTTGCAGATCATATATTTGCACAAGACCATCTTGATCATCCAGCCACTTCCAGCGCGGGTCGCCCATCGCTCGCCAAGCGAGCGAGAGATATGGCCAGATCTGATTGGCCTCGGGATCTTGGGTGAAACTCTCGCCGACGCGAGCGGCCAGTTCAATATGGCCGGTTCTAAGAAGATGGCGCATATGCCGCACCGCAAGCGCGATTTCTGTAATCGGAGCCAGTGAATCAAACAGCCGATTTGCCTTTTCCGCTTCGCCAAGCTCGGATGCGCAGATGGCATCATACATTATCAATCCGCGACTATCCCCTAATGCCTTCCTGGCCTCCACAACCATTTCGGCGGCTTTTGCGAAACGATCCGCCTTGAATAACGTATCCAGACATTTTGCCCAAAGAGCACCATTTTGTGGATGAGTTTTCAAGACGCCAACGAAAGAACTGATCAAACCGTCTTTGTCGCCCGAGGTCCAGCGAGCTTCTGAAAGCAGTTCATGACCCTCCAGCCACAGAGGATTGCCAGCGAGAATGAGTTCCAGATCCGCAATTGCACGGTCAAATTGCCCCGTGGCCATTTGCGCGGCGCTCCGGCCAAGTATGACAGACCCGTCATTGGGTGAGAATACCCGCGCCTTGTCGAATTTGTCCACCGCGGGCAATCCGGCTTCCATCGTCACTCTCGCAAGCGCGTGATGCAGCACCGGGTTTTCCGGTTGATAGTCCAGAGCTTTTTCGAGGGCGGCCAGTGCAGCGGTCGAATCATGATCCGTTCGGTGCAATACGCCCAGCATGTGCCACAGCTTGCCGTCTTTTGGCTGTTCCTTGATCGCCGAACGAACGAGATTGATCGCCTGATCGATTTTCCCGGAATCGGCCAAAACCTGGGCGCGTTCTATGACATCATCAGTATCAATCGCATTGATCATTGGCATTGTCCCACCATCCCGCTGTGCAAATCATATATAAAAAAAGAGCGGCGGGAAATATCCCGCCGCTCCATTTTTTTCTATCAGACTGTCTTCGGACTAGAAGCGCAGACGTCCTGTAACCTGGAACCGCCGACCGATCGCATCATATGTCGTCGGGTAGGTGTTACCGGAGTTATAAGAACTCGAACCAACATAGGACGAAACATTAGGTGGTTTCTTGTCGAGAAGGTTCTGAACGCCAGCAGTAAAGTCGAAGTTATCGGTTACGCTGAACCGGGTGGTCAGATCAAAGTAGCTATATGCCGGGATCGACTTGTATTCATCCAGTGCGCCGCCAAAAGCACCACTAAGTGGTTCAAGCGAAACCGCATCCAACCAAGTCCACAGCAGCGATACGTCCACAGATTCGCCTATGCTAACCGTCGTACGGAAGTTGAACGAGAACTCCGGTGTGATTGGCTCACAGTTTTCACCGTAGAAGCTCAAGCATTCACGATTGATCGAGGCTGGGTTAGCTGGGTTGCTGTTGAACTTCAGCTGCTCCGTCCAGTTACCGTTAAAGTCAAATGCGACTTTACCGAAGCTGGTTGGGAGTTTGTAGCCAAGCCGCAAATCGACACCTGAGGTTTCGATTTGGCCCTGATTGGTCAACTGAAGCAACAGACCCGGAGTATCACCGCCGCCGTTAAGCGAACCGTTCAGTGGATTCCGCACGATCAGAGCACAAGCAGTAGGATCTACGCCGCTGTAGCAAGGATCAACGATATCGCCTGGTGTCGGCGTGGTAATCGCACCGGTGATCTTGATGTGGTAGTAATCAGCAGTCAGCGTCAAACCAGGCACCGAAGGTGGCGTCAATACCACACCAATGGTGTAGCTGTTCGCTTTTTCAGGTCCCAGATCCGGGTTACCACCAGAAGTGGCATTGATCTGCGAAGCGGACGGAACCGGAATGGTTCCGATGGCTCCAGCTGGTGCACCCTGAGCGATACAAATTGCAGTCAGCGAAGCGTTGCCAACCGGATTCGCACCAGCGCAAGGGTCAACAGCCAAGGCAGTCAGACCAGTAACAACCGGCGCGAACAGTTCGCCGATGTTTGGCGAACGGACCGAGCGCTGATAGATACCGC
>JAGXGT010000149.1 GCA_024636595.1 Sphingomonadales bacterium
GCTTTGGCGGAGGCGGCGGTTTCGGCGGCGGCGGATTCGGCGGAGGCGGCGGCAGCTTTGGCGGCGGCGGCGCGTCGGGGGGCTGGTGATGGGAAAAGTGAACCAGTTTACACCAGCCGACCATGAGATCGTCACGTCGGCAGTCTCGCTGGCCGAAAAGTCCACAGACGGCGAAATCGTCACCATTGTCACCAGCGAATCCGATCATTACGGCGATGTCGCGTGGGCGATATCAGGTATGGTTGCCCTGACCGCGTTGCTCGTTATCAGCCTATTTCCAGATATTTACCTCAATATCATCAACTGGCTGTCCGGCGGCTGGAGCGGGTTAGACGCCCTGCCCTATTGGGCGCTGTTTGCCTTCACTGCGATGAAATTTTTCGGCACGAGGCTGGTGCTGATCTGGAAGCCGCTGCTGTTCGTGCTGATCCCGCCGCCAATCAAAAGGGCGCGCGTGCGCAAACGGGCGGTATCCTTGTTCCGGGTTTCGACGGACCATCGGACGGTCGGGCGGACAGGGATATTGCTCTATCTCTCGATGCGCGAACATCGCGCGGAAATTGTCGCCGATGAAGCCATCGTTGCAAAAGTGGAGCCTGCCATATGGGGCGATGCGATGATTGCGATGATCGATCTGGTGCGCATCGGTGCGCCGGGAGAAGGCATGGCCGAAGCGGTGCGGCAGATGGGTATAGTCCTGTCCGAACATTTTCCGAAAACCGATCAGAACCCGAACGAACTGCCTGACCGGTTGATCGAACTCTGACAGCCCCTTCACCCTGAGCTTGTCGAAGGGTGATTTTTGCGGCAGTCGTGCTTCGACAGGATCAGCACGAACGGGGTAGAAATGTCCGACAATATCGAGGTCATGTGGGAAGGCCGGTTCATCACGGCGAAGCGCGAAGGCAAGTGGGAATATGTGTCGCGCAGTCGCGGTATCAAGGCCGCGGTCATTCTCGCGATTGATGCAGGACATGTACTGCTGGTCGAACAATACCGGGTTCCACTGGGCAAGAATTGTATCGAATTGCCGGCCGGACTGGTTGGCGACCATGATGATAATGCCAATGAAGATAGCGCTCTGGCGGCGATCCGCGAGCTTGAAGAAGAAACAGGTTACCGGGCAGAGACAATGGAAAATTGCGGCGAATATTATTCGTCGCCGGGCATGGTGTCGGAAAGCTTCTCGCTGTTCAGGGCCGGTGGGCTACGCAAGGTCAGCGCGGGTGGCGGAGTAGACGGAGAAAATATCACCGTCCACCGGGTGGCGCTTGCCGAACTGAACGAATTCCTCGACCAAAAGCGCCGTGAAGGTGCCGGGATTGATGTGAGGCTGCTGCTGTTTTTGCAACCACGTTGAAATTATTCACCGAAGCAGGCTGGTGTCCATCTCCAGATATTGGATCAAAGCGCCAAGACTGAAGGCTTTTCGGGGCGCGACTTGGTCGCATTCCCAAAAGGCTAGCGTGGAAGGTTCAGGAGATGAATTGCTGCCGTCGCAGGAATAGCGCTAACGAAAATTATCGGCGTAGGCCTGGATTTTCAGAGTCTTGTGCGGGGTTGGAATGACCGAATATGCGATCACATGCTTGTCGGCATAGGCTTTCGCCGCATCGCAGCTGTCAAAGTGCAGTTCGACCTGCCGTTGCGTATCACCGGACCCTGCCCAGCCGGTTAACGGATCGGGCTTGCGCGCTTCCGCCGGTTCAAATTCCAGCACCCATTTGTCGGTCAAGGCCCTGCCCGACTGCATTGCATTTCTGGGGATTTGATAAATTCGTGCGGTCATATTCTGTTCCCGTCCTGAGCCGCTTCAATAAGCGCGTGAGATTGCAAATTCAACCGCTTCGGTCATCGCATCCTTGGCTTTTCCGGATGCGAAAATTCCAAGCGCGTCGATGGCCCGCTGGCCATAATGCCGAGCCCTCGACATCGTATCGGTCATGGCTCCGGTTGACCGGATCAATCCGGTTGCCCGGGCCAGGTCTTCATCCGAGCTTTTGTGACCGATGATTGCATCTTTCCAGAATTTGCGGTCTTCTTCGCTGCCGCGGGAATAGGCCAGAATGACCGGAAGGGTGACCTTGCCTTCACGGAAATCATCGCCGGCATCCTTGCCCATGGTTTCGCGGTCGGAGCTATAGTCGATCGCGTCATCGACCAGCTGGAAGGCGATGCCCAGATTACGACCGTAGCTGTCCAGCGCCAGTTCGATTTCCTCGTCGCATTCCGCGACAACAGCGGAAATTCGGCTGGCGGCGGCAAACAGGGCCGCCGTTTTGGCACCAATGATATCCAGATAGCGGTCTTCGCTGGTCTCGATCTTGCGCTGGGCGGTCAGCTGATTGACTTCGCCTTCGGCGATCACAGCCGACGCATTGGACAATATCTTCAGGACTTTCAGGGAGCCATCCTCGACCATCAGTTCGAACGACCGGCTGAACAGAAAATCGCCGACCAGAACGGTGGCCGGATTGCCGAAGATGAGATTGGCAGCGGTCTTGCCGCGCCGCAAATCCGAACCATCGACAACATCATCATGCAGCAGGGTCGCGGTATGGATAAACTCTACTGCGGCCGCCAGTTTGAAATGGCGATCGCCCGGGTAGCCGATCAGCTTCGCCGCCGCCAGAGTCAGCATCGGCCGCATCCGCTTGCCTCCACCGGCGATCAGATGTCCCGCGAGCTCCGGGATGAGAGGAATTTCGGACTGCATCCGGTCAAGAATCACGCTGTTAACCTGATTCATGTCGCTGGCAACCAGTGACATGATGGGCTCAAGCGAAGGCGCGGTGTCCCGCCCGAATTGATGGACCGTTGCTGACATGTTGCACCGGATGTGGCAAGTCACTAGGGATAAGGCAAGTGAAATAAGACCTGTTGTGGTTGCATACCGCGTAAGTGGGGCAAATAGTTAGCGGGCGGAAATCGGGCGACAAATCATGGACGAAAAGCTGAAGCAATATCGGGAAAGCATCAACAATATCGATGCGGCGCTGGTTTTCATGCTGGCCGAACGTTTCAAGGTCACCCAGGCGGTTGGCGAATATAAGGCGAAGAACAGCCTGCCACCGGCCGATGGCGCGCGTGAAAAAGAGCAGATCGCTCGCCTGCGCCAGCTGGCCAGCGACGCCAATCTCGACCCTGAATTTTCAGAGAAATTCCTGCGCTTCATCATCGATGAAGTGATTCGTCACCACGAACGGATCCGCGAGGGATCTGACTAGGACTCTGTCCCTTCCGACTTGGGTAATCTGAGCCGCACCAACAATCCGCCGAGATCCTCGCTTTCTTCCAGCGACACAGAGCCATCGTAAATTTCCGCGACATCACGCACGATTGCCAGTCCCAACCCGGTACCGGGCTTGCCGCTATCAAGCCGCGCGCCACGGTCAAATATGCGTTGGCGCTCTTGCTCCGGAATACCGCGACCATCATCTTCGATCTGCAGTTCGACATATTCATCGTCGCTGTCCACGGTAATAAACACACTGCCACCGCCATATTTCGCAGCATTCTCGACCAGATTACCGATCATTTCGTCGAGATCCTGGCGCTCGACCGAGGCAACTGCATCCTTGTCTCCGTCAATATCGATCCGCACATGCGGATAGAGCCGCCCAACCGCACGTTCGACCGCTTGCAGGCTTTGCCAGACCTTGGCCCGGCTGTGCGCATGGCCGCGTCGGCCGACCGCCCGGGCGCGGGCCAGATGATGGTCGACCTGCCGCCGCATAACGCCAGCCTCGCGAATCACGGTATCAGCCAGGTCATCAGCCTTGGCGGTAGCGCTGTTCATGATCACGGTGAGCGGAGTCTTCAGGGCATGGGCGAGATTTCCCGCGTGCCGCCGCGCCTCCTCTGCCTGCTTCTCATTATGATCGAGCAAGGCGTTCAGTTCGTCCACCATCGGCGTCACTTCGATCGGCATCGGCTCAAACACCCGGCGCTGCTGGCCGGTTCTCATCGCCGCAATGGCAATCCGGATCTTGCGCAGCGGCCAAAGGCCATAGAGCGTTTGCAGCGCAGCCATGCCGATCAGGCCGAGCGCCAAGATCAGGAAGCTGTTGATCAGTATGGATCGGATATTGGCAATCTGGGCATCCAGTCCGTCGCGGCTTTGCGCGACTTGAAAGAGCCACTTTGTGTCCGAGTCGGGCAGGATGATGGTGCGTTCAAGCAATCGCAGCGGCTCGTCCGGGAATTGTTTGCTGTCGTAGATATGGGTTTCCCGATCATCATGGGTGATGTTCGACTGCATCGTGCGGTCCCACAGCGACCGGGATGGAAAATCATCATGGCCTGCTCCGCTGATCTGCCAGTACAGGCCGCTATTGGGCTCGAGAAAGCGCTGGTCGCCCAGCGGACGGTTCAGGAAAACCTCGCCATCCGGGCCAATCTCGGCGGAGGCGATCATCGCGGTCAGCACATATTCCAGCTGGTTGTCGAAATTGCGGGTCACCGCATCGTTGAGAACCCGGTCCAGAGCCAAACCACCGCCAAACAGCAGCACGACAATCCAAGCTGCGGCAATGCCGATCATCCGCCGGCCAAGCGAGCCGGTGGTCTGTGTGCCTAGCCGCGAATGGTTTGTTGGTGCCTTTTCATCGACCGGAATGTCTATCTGGCTGGATTCATTCAGGCTTCGGGATCCTCTAGACTATAACCAAGCCCCCTGATTGTCGAAATGACCTCCGCTCCCAATTTCTTGCGGATGCGGGTTACGAACACTTCGATCGTATTGGAATCGCGGTCAAAATCCTGGTCGTAAATATGCTCGATCAGCTCGGTCCGGGACACGACCTTGCCCTTGTGATGCATCAGGTAGGAGAGCAGTTTATATTCCTGCGCCGTCAGCTTGACCGGGCTGCCATCCAGCGTCACTTTGCCAGAGCGTGTGTCGAGACGCACGGCACCTGCGGTGAGTTCCGACGAGGCATTGCCCGATGCGCGGCGGATTAGCGCGCGCAGTCTGGCGATCAATTCTTCGGTCTGGAACGGTTTGGCGAGATAATCATCGGCACCCGCATCCAGTCCGGCCACTTTGTCCGACCAGCTGTCGCGGGCGGTCAGTACCAATACAGGAAAATTGCGCTCTTCCTTGCGCCAGCGATCCAGCACGGTCAGACCGTCAATTTCGGGCAGACCAAGATCCAGAATCACCGCGTCATAGTCCTCTGTCGAACCCATGAAATGGCCGTCCTCGCCATCTGTCGACAGGTCGATGGCGTAGCCATTGGCTTCCAATGTCGATTTGAGCTGCTGTCCCAGCGTGGGTTCGTCTTCAACGATCAAGACGCGCATGCTTGTCCTCCGAAATAGTGCTTTTCTGTGGCATAGCCTATATCACCATCCCGCAACCGCACAATGCTTTAGAAAATGTGGAAATCGCCGATATTGCTCAGCGGGTCTGACGCAGGATCGCTCCGGTTCGACCATCAACGTCAACGAATATCACCCGGCCATCGCGGATGAATTTCAGCCGATAAACTTGCGCCCCGGGATCGAATTCGGGGCCTATATATTCGCTGTCGCCCATTCTTGGCAAAACCCGGTCCTCGATGGAACGGATTGATTTTACCTGGCCGGCCATCATCTGCGCGCGCGCCTCATCCTGCTCGCCACGGCGATCCTTGGACGTCGCCATCTGAGGCACAAGAGCAATTCCGCCGAGCACCAGAAAGGGCAAAAAGATGAACTTCTTCAACATGGTCACTTCCCTAGGCTCTGCGGTTTTAACATGACGTGAATGGCGGGTTCAGGCTACAGTCCGCTCGATCAGCGAGTCATTTCGTAGGTGATGTTCAGAGAGACCACCGTACCCACCTGTCCTGGCTCGACCGGCGCCGACGACGCCGCGACTTCGTTTTTCATCCGCATCATTGGTGCATCCGACTGGTTGGACATGCCTTCGCTGATCGAGAGCACGCGTACACCGGTATAGCCTTCGGAACGCGCGTAACTCATCGCCCGAGACTTGGCGCTGGCAAGTGCCCGCTGCCGTGCCACATCCTTAAGCTTGCTGTCGTCGCTGATCGAGAAGGAGGGTCCGTTCAAATTGGTCGCGCCACTGCTGACAACCGCATCGAGAATTTTACCGAGCTTGGAAATATCATGCAAGGTCGCCGAAACCTGATTGGAAACCACATAGCCGACAAAGCGGTTTTCCCGGCTTTCCTGATCATAATCATAATCCGCGCGCAGATTGATGCCAGTGGTTTGAATGTCCTTTTCGGCAATGCCGAGGGCTTTGAGACGGGCGACGACTTTGCGCGCCTGCTCAGAATTTTCACTCAGCGCCTGGGATGCGGTCTTCGCTTTGGTTTCTACGCCAGTGCTGAAGGTCGCGGTATCAGGCGCACTGTCGACCTGCTCGGACACGCTGAGCTCTATCACCGGATTCTGGGCGGCGATCTCGACATTTGCGGCTTGCGCGAAATTGGCCGGGATCAGGGTCAGTGCCGCTCCGGCCATTAAGATTGAATATTTCATATCATTCTCCATTGATTTACGTCTCTGTAGAAGGGCGACCCTGAACAGCAGATATATAGCTTTGCCTGATTTTCCCGGTCCGTTCACCAGGGTGACCGTCACCGATCTTGTGGCCGTCAATCTCAATGACTGGCATTATCAGCAAGGTCGATGATGAAACGAACGCTTCAGCCGCATCTTTCGCTTCGTCGATCGAAAAAGCGCGTTCCTCGACGGTCAGCCCCATGGATTTAGCCTGCGTGAGCATTTCGATCCGGGTGACGCCGGGCAATATGCGGCGGTCGAGCTGATGCGAGATCAAAATGCCGTCATGGCTGATAATATGCGCGTTTTGGGAGGTGCCTTCGGTGACCAGATCATCGCGAGTCATCCAGACATCGTCTACGCCGGCTGCCTCCGCCTCCATTTTCATCAGCGATGCATAAAGCAACTGCGTCGTCTTGATATCGCACCGTTGCCAGCGCAGATCCGATCGGGTGATGATCCGCATCCCGCGCGTCGCCATCGGATTTTCGAGCAAGCTGCGTTCTTGGGCAAAGGCAAATATGGTCGGAGCCGTTTCCGGTGCGGGCCAACGATAGTCCCGCTCTTCCATCACCCCGCGCGACACCTGGAGATAGACCAGACCTTCATCCAGGTCATTGTCCGCCACCAGTTTCTGCGCAACGGCTGACCAATCGGCAAAGGCATTGATCGAGAGTTCGCCAAGCGACCGTTCCAGTCGGGCTACATGACGTCCCATATCGATGAGCCGGCCGCCAATGACCGAAATCACTTCGTAAACGGCATCAGAAAATAGCAGGCCCCGGTCATATACGGAGATTTTGGCGGCGGATTTGGGAACATAATCGCCGTTCAGATATACTATGTGCAAGGCCCGTCCCCATCGCCAGAATGATCAAGTTCACGCCTAACAATCCGATATGGCTCGGCAGGTCAATGGCCTTTGTTGAAAAGAGAAGGCTTGAGCCAAAGCCCGCTTACCCCTAACGCCCGGGAACCATGTCACAGCCCCCCATTTTTTCGTATGAGAATCTCTCGCTCCACCAGGGGGAAGGCTGGCTGTTTCGGGATCTCGACCTGCATGTCGGACCGCGCGACCGGCTGGCGTTGATCGGTCGCAACGGTGCCGGCAAGACAACCCTGCTCAGGTTGATCACCGACGAAATTGAATCGGACAAGGGCAAACGGGTTATTCAGCCTGGCGTCAATATCGTGATGCTGGAGCAGGAACCCGATTTCACGCCGTTTGAAACCTTGCGCGACTTTGCCGTGTCCGGAGAGAAGGGACCGGCCTTGCACGAAGTGGAGGCCATTGCCGACCAGTTGGGGACCGACCTTTCCACCCGCGCCGATAAAGCGAGCGGCGGCGAGAAACGCCGCGCCGCGCTGTGCCGGGCGCTCGCGTCGCAACCGGATCTGTTGCTGCTCGACGAACCAACCAACCACCTCGATCTGGGTGCGATCGACTGGCTCGAAGAATGGCTGGGCCGCTACAAGGGCGCGTTTATTACCATCTCGCATGACCGGACGTTTCTCACCCGGCTGACCAAACAGACGCTGTGGCTCGACCGCGGATCGATGCGGCGGCTGGAGGTCGGTTTTGGCGGCTATGATGCGTGGATGGAAAAAATCTATGCCGACGAGACGCGTTCGGCGGAACGGCTTGACGCAAGACTGAAGCTCGAGGCGCATTGGCTGGAACGCGGTGTCACCGCAAGGCGCAAGCGCAATCAGGGACGACTGGAGAAGCTCTGGGAAATGCGCGCACAGCGTGCGGCAATGATCGGTCCGGCGGGCGCGGCCAAGCTGCAAGCGGAAAGCGACGATAGTCGCACCAAATCGGTGATAACCGCAACCAATATTTCGAAGTCATTTGGCGAAGGCGATACACAGCGTGTTATCATTCGGGATTTCTCCTTGCGCATCCAGCGCGGCGATCGGATCGGCATTGTTGGTGCCAATGGCGCGGGCAAGACCACCCTCCTTAAAATGCTTACTGGAGAGCTGGATCCGGATACCGGCACCGTGGCGCTCGCCAAGACCTTGAACGGTGTTTTCATCGATCAGCAACGCAGTCTTTTGACCCCCGACAAACGGGTGCGCGATGTGCTCGCCGATGGCAGCGACTGGATTGATGTGCGCGGTACCAAAAAGCATGTGCAGGGCTATCTCAAGGAATTTCTGTTCGCGCCCAGTCTGATCGACGCGCGGGTCGGCACATTGTCGGGTGGAGAGCAGTCCCGGCTTTTGCTGGCGCGCGAATTTGCCCGCATGTCGAACCTGCTGGTGCTCGACGAACCGACCAACGATCTTGATCTTGAGACGCTCGATCTGCTGCAAGAGGTGATCGCCGACTATGAAGGCACCGTGCTGCTGGTCAGCCATGATCGCGATTTTCTGGACCGCACGGTCACGGTTACGCTCGGTCTCGATGGTAGCGGCAAGGTGGATGTCATTGCCGGCGGCTATGCCGAATGGGAAGCCAAGCGCAAGCAGGACGATTCGGATCAAAAAACCGCATCTAAACCGGCCCAGCCTTCTGCTCGACCGACGTCCCGCTCGAGCAGTCCGAGCAAGAAGCTGAGCTACAAGGACCAGCGGGATTATGATGGTTTGCCGGAGCGGATCGAAGCGATTGACAAGCGCATGGGCGAGATCGAGCAGACGCTGGCTGATCCCAATCTGTACACCAAGGATTTCCCGCGCTTCGATGTGCTGACCAAAGAGAATAGCGCGCTGATCGAAGAAAAAGACGCGGCCGAAATGCGCTGGCTGGAACTGGCGGAAGAAGTCGAGCGGCTGGCCGAAGGGGATTAACCCGTCAGACGATAGAAATCACCCAGCCGGTCCAGCGCGATTTTCAGCACCAGCTTGCCCGACCGCGCCGGCCAGCCTAGATTCTTTTCCGCAACAGGAGTCCCCTCCCCGCCACAGATAATCCGCCAGGCGATGTCGGACAGGTCGCTGCCGAGATGGTCGATGGCATTGGTAAAGCGCTGTTTGGCGGCAAGCTGCGCTTCGGTTTCGGTAAGTGCAGCCGGTATGCGCCGCTTTCCTCCCGCAACCGGCGCGACGTCCCAACACATCGTCACTCGCGGTGCCAGATGAGCTCTTTCCCAATCGGCTCGCAGCTTTTCACCCGCGTCAAATTGCCGGTCGGACAAATGGCCGCGGGCGTGAAGCCAGCCCAGCGGCGACTCCGACAGATTGACGGTAACACTCCGCGCACGCCTCGGTTTCGGTTCGCGGTCATTCCGATTCTCTCCATCTTGCGGGAGTGCCCGTTCCGCCAGCAGACGCGGATCGGAACGGGATTTGTCTTTTTTGGTTATTCTGGATGGCATAATATCTCCTAATCAGCATGGTTGTATACTTGCCATTTTCTCGATATTGTAGGAAAGCATAAAACCATATAGGTTTGGAGATTCAAAATGATCAGCCGTATCAGAGACGTTCGCAAGGCCAAGGGATTGACTCTGGATGACGTTGCGAAGCGCTGCACCCCCCCGACGACCGCACAAACCGTCGGGCGGCTGGAGACCGGCACACGGACCCTGTCGCTCGACTGGCTGAACCGGATTGCCGATGCTCTCGGCGTCGACAGCGCTGCATTATTGTCATTGCCGGATCAGGAAGAACTGCCCGTGGCTGCCATTCTCGATCACAAAGGCGCGCACGCATTGGGCAAGATCGAGAATATCTATCAACCCACCATCGAACCGGCGATGGTCGCGCTCCGCGTCAAAAGCAGCGTCGGTGACTATCGCGCTGGCGATGATGTCTGGCTGTCGCGGCGAACGGCGGAGCAATTTTCCGGCGCACTCAACCGCGATATCCTGGTCCCTCGCCCCGCTGGACGCTATCTGTTCGGCCGCCTAATCGGGCGCGACGACAACCGCCTGCAAATACTCCCGCTCGGCAGCGGCGCGCGGCAGCAGATCGTCAGTGACCCAGAATGGATCGGGGTTGCGGTACGGCTGGTAAGGGAGCTTTAGGGCCGACGTGCTAGGGAGCCTGCCATGACCCGCCCGCTCAACATCCTGACATTGTCGACATTGTTCCCCAATGCCTCGGCGCCGCAGTTCGGGATATTTGTCGAACGGCAAACAGCCGAATTGGCGAGCCGACCGGAAACTCATCTGACGGTCATCAATCCCATAGGGCTGCCGCCTTGGCCATTGAACAGACACAAGAAATATCACGCGTTGCGCACCGTCGCCGAGCATGAAACATGGCATGAGCTGGATATCTACCGCCCCCGGTTCATGCTAATCCCCAAGATCGGCGGTTCCAGCAATCCGCGACGTATCGCCAATGCAATATTGCCGTTGGTCAGGAAGCTGCACGATCAGAAGCCGTTCGACGTTATTGATGCGGAGTTTTTCTATCCCGATGGACCGGCAGCGATGCGGCTGGCGGCTGCACTCGATATTCCCTTCACAATCAAGGCACGTGGTGCCGACATCCATCATTGGGGCAGCGACCAACAATGCCGGGATCAAATGTTGCAGGCGGCGCAGAAGGCCAGCGCCTTGTTGGCGGTATCCGACGCCTTGAAGCGGGATATGATCACTCTTGGCATGGATGGCAGCAAGATTTCGGTCCATTATACCGGACTGGATCAAGACAGGTTTGTCCCCGTTGATAGAGTACCTGCAAAACAGCAACTGAGCGTCAATGGGCCTTTGTTCATCAGCACCGGTGCGCTGATCCACCGCAAGAACCAGGACCTGGTGATCCGGGCGATGACCAGCTTTCCCCATGCTACCTTGATGCTGGCTGGCAGGGGCGAGGAAGAGCAAAGTTACCGGGCGCTGGCGAAGCAGCTTGACGTTGCCGAACGCATTCGTTTTCTAGGCAGCGTGTCACATGATGAGCTGGCGCATCTCACGGCGGCCGCCGACATTGCCATATTGGTCTCCAAATCGGAAGGGCTCGCCAATGCCTGGGTCGAGGCACTTGCTTGTGGAACGCCGGTGATCATCAGCGAGGCCGGTGGCGCGCGAGAACTGGTCACTAGCCCCGATGCTGGCCGGATCGTTCCTCAGACTGTCGAAGCGATCGTCGAGGCTGCACGAGCCATTCTGGCCCAGCCGCCGGACCAGCTATTGGTGCGATCATCGGTCAGCCGGTTCAGCTGGAACAATAACGGCGATCAACTGCTCGCCATCTTGCGTCAAGCCGCGGGGAAACGCTAGGCTATCGGCAGAAACGCGCCGATAATCCAGCGTTCTTCGGCCCGCAACACGCCCCAGGTCCTGGCAGCAGCGCGGCTGTCCATGACCTCCAGCCCCATGCCAGCTGCTTCAACTTCGCGACGGAAAGCTGCCGGTGGCTGCAACATCGACGGACCGCTACCAAGCAGCAGAAATTCTGGCTTGGGCGACAGGTTCAAGCTGGACAATATCTCCGCCAGATCCAGATCGTCGAGACCGGAGACCGTCCAGCCGACAGCCTGTTCGGGCGATATCAGCAGGCCTTGCTCAAACCGCTGGTCCCCGATCTTGTAACCCTCAGGCGTGAAGCCGGTGACGACCGGGCCGGTAAACTCGACATCCTTGCGTAGCTCTACCAAGATTCAGCCAATCTGTTCCGGTCCGCCCATTTTCTCCGCCTTGTCATTCGCTGACTCGGCTGGAACAAATGTGTCCGGGCCAACCTTGAGCCAGATCAGGATCGGAGCGGCCATGTAGACCGAGCTATAGGTACCGACAAACACGCCAAAGAACATCGCGACCGAGAAGCCGAATATCACATCCGGGCCCCACAGGATTAAGGCACCGAGCGCGATCAGCATCGTCAAGCTGGTCATCACGGTCCGCGCCAGCGTCTCGTTGACCGACAGGTCGAGCAAGGCAATGATGTCCATCTTTCGATATTTCTTCAGATTCTCTCGAATCCGGTCGAACACGACAATCGTATCGTTGAGCGAATAGCCGATGATAGTCAGCAGCGCCGCGACGATATTGAGGTTGAACTCCATCTGGGTCAGCGCGAATAATCCGAAGGTCAGCGCGACATCGTGGACCAATGCGAACAGCGCACCGACACCGAACTGCCACTCGAAGCGGATCCAGATATAGATGGATATCGCGATCATCGCGAACAGCAGCGAATAGGCGCCGGTTTCGAACAATTCCGACGACACCTTGCCGGACACAGACTCTACGCCATCGATGCGGACATCGGCATGATCTGCCTTGATCGTCGACACGATCTTTTCGGTCATTTCAGCGGCGGCTTCAGGCCGCGACTCCGCTTCGGCCGGCAGCCGCATCCGGATCGACACTTCATTGGCATCACCAAATCGCTGGATCGTCGCTTCGCCATAGCCGAGAGCGCCAATATTATTGCGCAATTCCGAAATCGGTGCCGTTTCGGTTTCGGTAAAGGTAGCCTGTATCATCTGGCCACCGACAAAATCGACGCCAAAGTTAAGTCCCTTGGCGGCAACCAGTCCGATCGACGCTATGATCGTCAAGATGCTGAAAGCCATGGCAATATTGCGCCATTTCAGGAAGCCGATATTGGTATCGTCCGGAACAAGTTTGAGCAATCTCATATCACCAACTCCTGCGGTCGGGCACGCTTGACCCAGAGCGCCACAAACATCCGGGTTACAACAACGGCGGTGAAGACAGAGGACGCGATACCGATCATCAAGACGACCGCAAAACCCTTGACCGGTCCGGAACCGAACATGAATAGCAAAACGCCCGCGATGATATTGGTAACATTGGCATCCATGATCGCCCGAGAGGCTTCCTTATAACCAACTTCGATGGCCTGAATGACCCTTCGTCCCCGTCGTCGTTCTTCCCTTATTCGTTCGTTGATCAGCACGTTGGCATCGACCGCAGCCCCGACGGTGAGAACAAAGCCCGCAATACCCGGCAGCGTCAGCGTCGCGTTGAACATGGCCATGACGCCGACAATGATGAACAGATTCAGGGCCAGCGCAATATTGGCGTACATGCCAAAGCGGCCATAGGTGACGACCATGAAGGTCAGCACGGCGACGGTGGCGATAATCGCGGCAATCATGCCCTTGTCGATCGAGTCCTTGCCGAGGTCGGGACCGACGGTGCGTTCCTCGACGATCTTCAGTTCAACCGGCAGCGCGCCGGATCGCAAGGCGATCGCCAGCTGGTTTGCGCTCTCTGTGGTGAAATTGCCGGAAATCTGAGCCGAGCCGCCAAGGATCGGTTCGTTGATGTTCGGCGCGGACAGTACCTGTCCATCGAGAATGATGGCAAAGGGCCTGCCGACATTATTCTGGGTCAGACGGGCAAATTTCGAACCGCCCTCACTGTCGAAGGTGATATTGACCACCGCGGCGTTGGTTTGCGGATCAAAGCCCTGTCCGGCATCGGTCAGCTTGTCGCCGCTGATACCGCCTAGACGTTTGACCGCGATGTTCGGCACACCGGACGGACTGTCCGGATAAGGGAAAATCTGGCTGCCAACCGGCGCGCGGCCCGCAGCCACCATATTGGGGTCGGCTTCAAAATCGACCAGCTTGAATTCCAGTTTCGCGGTCTGTCCGAGCAACGCCTTTAGCGCTTCCGGATCATCCAGACCCGGTACCTGCACCACAATCCGGTTATCGCCCTGCCGGATGATCGTCGGTTCGCGGGTACCCATTTCATCGATCCGGCGGCGGATCACGTCCGTCGCAGTTTCCATGGCATTTTCGACTGCATTTTCCAGACCGGCTTCGGTCGGTGTCAAAACAAAGCGGGTGTCGTCGCGCACCTCAATATTCCAGTCGCGCTGGCCAGTCAGGCCGGCACCGGTGGTCAGCGGCACGATCGCATCGCGCGCGGCATCAACCTGGGTGCTGTCGCGCACCATGAAGCTGAGCACACCGTCGCGGCGCGAAATATCACCAATGCCGATGCGCGGCGTAGCGCGGCGCATTTCGGCGCGGACCGATTCTTCCATCGTTTCAAGACGGGCGGTCGCCACATCGGCGGGATCGGCTTCCAGCAGGATATGGCTGCCGCCCTGAAGATCGAGCCCCAGATTGATGGTCTCGTTGGGCAGAAAGCTCGGCCAATATTTCTGACCGCTTTCGCCAATCAGGCTGGGAATCGACATGAGCACGCCAAAGGCCAGCAGCAGGGAAATGGAAATAACTTTCCAGCGCGGGAAATCGAGCATTGAAACTAACTTTCTATATCACCGCGTTCAATCGTTCGCAGGTTTGGCTCCGCCGCGTGGCATAACATCCGACAGAGTCGCCTTCACCGCTTTGACGCGGACGCCATTGGCGATCTCGATCTCGACATATTCATCGTCAACCTTGACCGCCTTGCCGACCAGTCCGCCGCCGGTCACAACCTCGTCATTCTTCTTGACCGAACCGACCTTCGCCTGATGTTCTTTCATCTTCTTTTGTTGCGGCCGGATCAGCAAAAAGTAGAAAACTGCGAAAATCAGCACCAGTGGCATCACCGAAATCAGAAAACCACCGGCACCGCCGGTGCCTGCTGCTGCGGATAAAATGGATATACTTGTCATGAATTCGTCCCGATAATTGCAATTTTTATGTGTGGTGTCCGGGCTTGTGTTTCAAGCCCCCAAACAGCCAACCCCGATGATGCGCGCGCCTATCACCTAGTTGTCGAGCGCGCAATGAAATCCGTATGCTGGAAAGGTTGGAAGCATCAAGCAAACGACTTGCCAAGCCCGATCGACCTCCATATATGCGCAGCCTCGGTCGGGACGTAGCGCAGCCTGGTAGCGCATCACACTGGGGGTGTGGGGGTCGGAGGTTCGAATCCTCTCGTCCCGACCAGTTTACCGGACCCAGAGCGCGTCCGGGGGACGAGCGACCTAAAAACGCCCGAGCGCTGCGAGCATCGCAACAATTCCCCAAATGCGTGGCTTTATCGATTCCAAAGTTCGTCAAAGTTCGGGCCAATGAACGGTTTTCGCGCCCGGTCGCCGAGTGCCAGTCCATTTGACTCGCACGAAGCCACGAAGACGCGAAGCCCGATGGAGACAAAACGGAATCGTGGACTACTCCAGCTTTTGTGGCTTTGAGCCTTCCTGCTGCCCGGGGATCGCGGTCGCTCGCGAGAACTAGACAGAGAACGCTTGTTTTGTTTTCCGTGACCTTTGCCCCAAAGCCGCAGGCTTCCAGTCTTTGTTGGGCGCAAGCCGGGGGCCGAGTGTAATCTTCCGGATTACTCCTTCCACCGCTCCAGCAGAAAATATGCAAATAGCGGGCGGTGCCGTCATCATATCCAAATTGTCAAAGAGCCTGTCCCCTGCCTGCACGAGAGCGAGGGAGACAATAAACGATGGTGTGGGGTGTAGGACAGCGTTTTTGGCGCTATCTACGGCGCCATTCGTTTTTCATAGGCCAGCACGTCGGCGCGCAGCCGGAGCGCATCGTGATAGGCATTGTGCGGAACGGCGCTGCCCGTGCCCGAGCTTATAAGAGCGGCGTCAACCAGATCAAATCGAATATTGCGCACCGGTTTCATGAGGCCCGGACCAATGACCAGCAGCCGCGCCGCATGGGCGATGTCTTCCGGCCAATCTGCAACGAGCACAGGTTCGGGATCGTCGATCAGATAGGCACCGAACTGGTCGCCAAGACAGCTATGCGTCACTTGCTCCACGTCCAGCTGGGGGATGATGTGCTGAGCAACCCATGGCGTGGGGTTCTGGCATTCTACCGCGGAGTAGAAGGGAACACGACCGTCACCTTCGGGAACCAGGGCGATCGAAATCAATTCACCGCCAAAGCCGTTAAATTCAGTATCAAGAAAATAACGCATCGTTCGATGTCCCCGCAAATTCTAAAACGTCACCTTGGCATTCCTGATTACAAAAACGCCGCTCGCTCCCATCGGTCCTACCCAAAAGGCCGATACAGATCCTGCTGCGGTTGGGTAAACCATTTAGGACCTGCCGCCGTCATATAGAAATGGTCTTCCAGCCGGATGCCATATTGGCCCGGCACAACGATCATCGGCTCGTTGGAGAAGCACATGCCCGCAGCTAGCGGCGTCCAATCACCTTTGACGAGATAAGGGCCTTCATGGATATCCAGACCAATGCCATGGCCGGTGCGGTGGGGCAGCCCCGGCAGGTCGTAGTCGGGGCCGTGGCCGTGGCTGATCAGCACGTCGCGCGCGGCCTGATCGACCGCTTCACAGGGTGTGCCGATGGCGGCGCAGTCGAAGGCGGCTTGCTGGGCTTCTTTTTCCGCCTGCCACAATTTCTCGATCTTGCTATCCAGCTTGGACAGCGCATAGGTGCGGGTGATATCGGAATTATAGCCGTCGATGGTGCAGCCGGTGTCGATCAGGATCAGCTCGCCCTCTTGCAGCGACGGGTCGCCGGGCACGCCGTGCGGATGGGAGGTCGCTTCGCCGAACTGGAC
>JAGXGT010000150.1 GCA_024636595.1 Sphingomonadales bacterium
AATTTCTGCGGCGCGAATATCCATGTGTATCTTCCTTTAGCCCTTCATGGCCTGCGATAGGGTGTTCAAACGGGTTTTAATCGAGCTGTCGATCATCTGGCTGCCGATTTGCACGACCAGCCCGCCCAATATGGACGAATCAACGGCGGTGGAAACGCTGACATCGCTTCCCACACGTTTCTTGAGCTGCGCCTTGAGCGCATCAATCTGCTTGTCATCCAGCGGATGTGCCGATGTGACTTCGGCGGTAATTTCGCCGCGATGATCGGATGCCAATGTCGAGAAGGCGCGAATGACGGCGGGGATCTGGTCGAGCCGACGATTGGCCGCGAGTACACCGAGCACATTGGTCGACAATTTGTCCAAACCGAGGCTTTTGGCCGTGGCTGCAATCGCATTGCCAGCGTCATCGCGGGATACGACAGGACTGCTGGTTAGCGCCCTCAGGTCATCTGATTCGGCCATGGCGGCGCTCAGCGTGTCGAGACTGGCCTGAACCGCGTCGATACTGTTATTTTCTTCTGCAAGCGCGAACAAAGCCGTGGCGTAACGCCCCGCTAAACTCGCCCTGATGCCGCTGGAATGATCCACGCGTTTGCTTCTCCCTGACCGTAATTTGGTCTGAAAACCGTTCATGAAATGGTCCGCTTAATGGCCGGAAATCCTGCGATTCCGCCCACGGATGCGCGGCGTCTAGCAACCATTTTGCTGCGATGCAAGATGGCTTTGGGAATCATTTTCGAGAAACGGTAAAACACTGGTTTTTGGTGATTTTCAATTATCTTCAGGGTTAAATCGCTTTGACCGCAAGATACGGGAGGCGGTCCTGTGCGGATGCGTCCAAATGGTTTACATCACTTAGCACTAATATCGAGGCAAGGCATGATCGACGAAAAAACAGCATGGCAAGCCGTGAGCGATCGCGACCGATCGTTCGACGGCCGTTTTGTGACCGGAGTGCTGAGCACTGGCATATATTGTCGGCCATCCTGCGCGGCGCGCCATCCCAAGCGAGAAAATGTGCGTTTTTTTGCGAAGCCAGAACAGGCGGAAGCTGCGGGTTTACGCGCCTGCTTGCGCTGCCACCCCAATGATGTGGCCCGCGACGAGGCTGCAGTCAAAGCGGTTGTCGATGCCGTTCGCATGGCGGAAAGCGCACCCCGGCTGGATGAGCTAGCCGAGCTGACAGGCTATTCGCCCACTCATCTTCAGCGCATTTTTAAGCGTGAGACCGGCCTCTCACCTGCGGCCTATGCGCGCGCTTTGCGATCAGAAAGGGTCCGCGGTGCGCTGGAAAGCGGCGCGTCGGTTACCGAGGCAATTTACGACGCAGGCTATGGATCGGCTTCGCGATTTTATGAAGAAGCAGGAAAGAGGTTGGGCATGAATGCAAGTGTTTGGAAAAACGGCGGCGCTGGGACAAAGGTGCACTGGGCCAGCGTCGAAACCGCACTCGGTTCGATGATGGTCGCCGCGACCGACAAGGGCGTTTGTTGCTTGTCCTTCAACGAAGGCGAGAAGGAATTGCGCCAGCGCTTCCCGAAGGCGGAATTGCACAAAGGCGGTGATGATTTTCAGAAGCTTGTGGATCAGGTGATTGCTCAGGTTGAAGCGCCCGGCCGTCCGCATAATATCCCGCTTGATGTACAGGGGACCGCATTCCAGGAAGCGGTATGGCAGGAATTGCGCAAAATTCCCGACGGCGAAACCCGTAGCTATGCGGATATCGCGGTCGCCATCGGCAAGCCGAAAGCGGTCCGTGCTGTCGGTAGCGCCAATGGTGCCAATCATGTTGCCGTCTTGATTCCCTGCCACCGTGTCGTGCGGAGCGACGGAACAATGGGTGGCTATGCCTACGGCCTTGAGATCAAGAAACGGTTGCTGGAGAAAGAGCAAAATTAGGGCGTTCCGAATTTGCGATTTTCGCAATATTTTGCGACATTGTGCATGTGTTGACGCACAAGGCAGCTGGGGAACCTGGATTTCCAACTGCCCCCCGCGCAAAAAGATAGGCCAGTGGTCAAATATGGCACCAGCTATTACGGCCATCTTCTCGCGAGCGGACCCCGGCACATAGGCGAGTTTCAATGCGGCTCCAGACGAGGCCCAAGCTTGGAGCAACGGCTCCGAGGTCAACCTGTTCCTACGGCTTGACCTTAATTAATATCCTGTTCGCCGTTACCCACTACAGATGATCAAATATATCGCAGCAAATGATCTGGACCGTCCAGTTCTTGAAGATTCTATTGGCGGGAGTGCACCAAGGCTTTGGCAGCCAAGGAAACGCTGGAGCGATATTTTGCTCGATATTGTAATGCAAGTTAAGAGGGGAGAGTGTGTTTCTTTGCAATTCCCGCTTTCAAAAAAGACAGATCGGCGGCCACATGAATATTGAAGCAAGATCTGCACCTACAGATGGCAAGCGGGTTGCTATCTTCATTGGCATTATCGCAGCGTTCGGTATTTTGTCCGCCGCCGGGTTGTGGCTGACTCGCGGAGATTCAAATTTTTCCGCCTTGTGGATATCGAATGCCTTCCTGGTCGCCGCGTTGTTGCGATACAATGGCAGAGTGTTCATACCGCACATTCTGGCCTGCGCAGTGGTCGGATTTGGCGTTGCCATTGGCGCGGGCGATAGTTGGCTCGAAGCCCTGTTTTTCTCCATCGCCAACGCTGTCGAAGTCGGCGTGGCGATTGTTCTTATCCGCCGGATATGTGGAGCAGATCTGAATTTTGCAAATCTCGGTAATTTGATTTGGTTTGCTGTGCTTGGCGGCTTGGCGGCCCCACTCGTTTCAGCTGGGCTCGCCTCGGTGCTGTTTTCATTGACTGGCGGATCTGTGCCGCTGATTGAATGGGCCGACTGGCTGGTTGCGCATAGTCTCGGCATGCTGATTTTTGCGCCGATCTTCTCCATTCTTTTGGGCAATTCCAACGGCATCCACCAATGGAACAAGAAAGTAGATTTAGAATATTTTCTAATCTTTGGCATTGGCGGACTCTTGACGGTCTTCGTCTTCAGCCAAACCTCCTACCCGTTTTTGTTCATGATCTCGCTTTTCGTGCTTATTACCGCGGTTCGGAAGGGGATTGTCGGTGCTTCGGTATCCGTTGCAATCATCGCTATCATCGCGATCGCAGGCACGTTAAGCGGCTCCGGACCGGTTCATCTCGTTGATGGTGACCTTCACGACAATATCTTCATCGTACAAATCTTTCTGCTTTTCACATTTGCAAGCTCGCTGTCTTTCGCCAGTATTCTGGAGGAGCAAAACGTTTTGCAACGCGAGTTGCGGGCCGGACGAGATCAAACCCAATCCATCTTTGACAGCATGCGCGATGTCGTTTTTCGCACGGACGCGTCGGGGCGCTGGCTGCTTTTAAATCCAGCATGGGAGGCTATCACCGGCTACGCGGTCGAACAGTCGTTGGGTTTGCCCGTCACCAAATTCCTGACCAAAGAATCTCTGCAGCAGTCGAGCGCCGAATATGCAAAACTGATGAGCGGACAAGTGCAGACGCTCACTCTCAACCAGACTTTTTTGAGGGCTGATGGAAAAGAGCGCCATATTGAGACCTTGCTTGAGGCAGTGCGGGATGAGGACGGGCAGTTTGCCGGAGCGACTGGCAATATCCGCGATGTAACGGAAGCCCGAGCCGCTTCTCATGCGCTGGAAAAGAGCGAGGCGCGGTTCCGCAGACTTGCGGAATCTTCGCCAGTTGGTTTTTTTCAGGCTGATGCCGCAGGCAAAGTATTTTATGTGAGCAAGACATGGCGTGACCGGGTCGGGCTCAGTGAAGCAGACGTCATTAAGAACGGGTGGATGGGGACGTTGAAAGATGAAACCTCTCCTGAAATGAAAGAAGCGTTTACGGGCTTCAACAAACGCGGGGACCGTCGCGAACG
Source organism: Sphingomonadales bacterium (assembly GCA_024636595.1). Classification (GTDB taxonomy): domain Bacteria; phylum Pseudomonadota; class Alphaproteobacteria; order Sphingomonadales; family Sphingomonadaceae; genus Parasphingorhabdus. Next base: position 3,908 of record JAGXGT010000150.1, read on the forward strand.
GGAAGCATGCCACACTACTGCAGATGGCGAAGAAATCTGGGTTCGCACAGTCAACCAGGCCGAGTTCGACATTGACGACAATATCATAGGCTATGTCGGTGTTATCGTAGATATCACCGAACAGCGCAAAGCGATTGAACAATTGCGTGATCGACAGGATGAATTGCGAGAATCGCGCGACATCGCAGAAGCGGCAACAGAGGCGAAGGCGTCGTTTCTGGCAAACATGAGCCACGAAATTCGGACTCCCATGAATGGCGTGCTCGGTTTTGCCGAAATGCTCCGGCAATCGCAACTGGATGAACAGCAGGCAAAATATGTTGAATTGATTCAGGAATCCGGCACGGTAATGATGGCCTTGCTGAATGATATTCTTGATATTTCGAAGATTGACGCCGGATTGTTGGTCCTGTCCGCCGAGCCTTTTGAACTGTCCCACTTGCTCAAGAGCACCTGCAATATGATGCTGACGGCGGCGGGGAATAGGAACCTTGCGCTAAAACTGGACTATGCGGACGATCTGCCAAAATGCATCATTCATGACAAGCTACGCCTGCGTCAGATTTTGACCAACTTGATCGGCAATGCCATCAAATTTACCAAAGCCGGGTCGATAACCCTCAAAGCCGAAATTTCCGGTGATGACGATAGCAAGTTCAAAATAAGCGTCATCGACACTGGCATAGGAATTCCCGAGGATCGTCAGCGCCTAATATTCGATGAGTTCGTGCAAGCCGAACACGACACCGATCGTGCTTACGGCGGGACCGGTCTTGGTTTGGCAATATCTCGCAAACTGGTGAGAATGATGGGCGGCAATATCAGTTTGGAGAGTAGGCCGGGTGTAGGGTCCACATTTTGCGTAGAACTGCCTATGGAAGAGTGCGTCGACCTGGGGCGCGATGAAGCCCCGCGCGTCAAAATCGACAACGAACTGACCGAATTGCCAGCGGTTAATCGCACCATATTTTGCTGGTCGAAGATCATGAAATTAATCGCCTGCTTGCGACCGCGATGCTGGAGCGCATGGGCTGCACAGTGATTGCTGCAGAAAATGGTCAGCAGGCGGTAGACATTCTGACGGGAGACGTCGGCCAAAGTCATGATTTTGGCCTCGTTTTGATGGATATGCAGATGCCGGTCATGGATGGCATCGAAAGCACGAGACGAATTCGCCAAGCGGGCATTACCGCCGATCAGCTACCCATTGTTGCACTGACGGCGAATGCTTTTGTCGAAGATAGAAATGCCTGCGCGGCGGCAGGTATGCAGGACCACGTCAGTAAACCGATTCAATTCAATGATCTCCATCAAGCCGTGTGTAACTGGTATTTCGATCCGAGTGCGGCGAACGCTGTTTCGGCGGTAGCGGCGGAAGATGAAGATCCAACGATCGCTATGCTTCGACCAAAATATGAAGAATTTCGGTCCAAAACGCTGGACGGCTTATTAGCGGGTGCAAACACAATCGACAGTTGGTCTGTGTCACAGAGCGAAGAAATAAAGAGCATGTTGCACAAGCTGGCGGGCTCCGCCGGGACATTTGGCGAGGGCGAAATTGCGGCGGCCGCCAAGCAATTGGAAGGTGCAATCCAACAGGGAAAGCAGAGCGATATTCTCATCGCCCTCAGCACCAAATTGCTGAAATATAGGCGTCCTGACCAAACGACAAATGTTAGCAAGGCCGCATCCTAGGCGGCCGACACTGTGCACCGCTGACGCAAGGAAGCGATTAGCCTTCTAAACTGTCTTCTGCTGGGCATGAGCTACTCGCGCAGCAACCGATTCCGCCGGTCCATCTCCGGTCGGTTTCGATTGCACTCCATAATCCTCGAAATAAGATGCTTTGATCGCAAGATACGGGAAGCGGTGGAAACCATGGTTCGTCTATTGGACAATCACCGATCGTTGGACGAGGACTCGAAATGAACGAAAAAATATCCGCCTTTGGCTCGCTTCACATCCCTGGCGATCCCCTTGTTCTGGTCAATATTTGGGATGCGGGCAGTGCGAAAGCGGTCGCTGCGGCGGGCGCGAAGGCTTTGGCGACGGGAAGCTACGGCGTCGCCGGCGCGCAGGGAATTGCCGACGGCGAGGAATTTCCTCTGGGCGATGCGATTGCTAATCTGGAACATATTGTTGCAGCTACCGAGCTGCCGGTCAGTATCGATCTGGAAGCCGGTTATGGCGACGATGCAGGCGAAGTTTGCCAATCGGTGCAACGCGCTTTTGATGCAGGCGCGTGCGGCATCAACATGGAAGATAGGATGCCGGGCGAAGACCGCTTGCTCGCGCCAGAGATTTTTGCTGACCGCATAGCTGCTGCTGCCTCAACCGGGCTCTGGGTGAACGCGCGATGTGATGTCTTTCGTGGGCAGTCGGCGGAGTCTGATGGGGAAGCGTTGGTCCGGGAGGCGCTCGAACGCGCCAAAATATATGCGGATATGGGGGCAGGGAGCCTGTTTGTTCCGTTCCTGAGCGATGCCAAATGCATCGCCGCGATTTGCGAGGGGTCGCCGTTGCCGGTAAATATTCTGCGTTCTGCCGACGGTCCTGGCCACGCCGAACTGGCCAGCCTCGGTGTTGCGAGGATCAGTCACGGGCATCAGCCTTGGGCAGCGGCGATGCAATGGCTGACCGCGCAGGCCGAGAAAATCTTCGCAGGCAAAGAACCCGATTATTGAGCTAGTTTTTCGCACTCATAAACGAGCCATTCATTCGCCTGACCCGGCAGTTCTGCTCGAATAGCCTTCACCATATCCTCGATATCCGCCAGCGCATTGGGATCTGCGGTACAGGCCTTGTTGCCATATTCGGCCCGTATCGCACGCGCTTTGGTCATCGCATCCAGGCTCATCAGATAGCGCTCTTCGGTAAACTCGCTGCCGTCCGGCTGAAAGCTGTTGATCGTGATGGTCTGCTCGGAATTGGGAACAAATATGCGCGACCATTTGGCATCATCACGGCCATATTGGGTGCGACCGTTTACGCAGCCGCCTTCGGCCCATTCAAGCGGCAGCTCGTCTTCCTGCGACACGGTGATTCGGCTGCGCTCCGGGTTGATCGTACAACGATATTTGCCTGATGCGGCCACATTTGTCTGTTGCGGACGTTTATCTGTCAGCTTGGCTGTCAACGCCGCGGCTACGCGGTCATCGATCTCGCTGAAATCCGGGCGAGAGAGGAAGATGATGACGGCGCCAAGCAACAAAACAGCCGCTCCGCCAACGGCACCGTTCCCGGGGTTGCGCTTGCCCTGAACGATCAGCACCGTCGCGCCCCCAGCGGCCAGCACCGCCAGCGCGAGCATCAGCGCAGCGATCGCCATCCGATTTTCCCGCTCGGCAATGACATCTTGCGATATACTGGTCCGCAATTTGGCCTCAGCCCTGTCGCGCTTGTCGGCTTCTGCGGCCTTCGCCGCTGCTACCTGCGCACGGGCAGCGGCTTCACGGAGCCGCTCTTGCTCGCTGATCTCCGAAGCGGATCGGCACGGTATCGCCGTCACCCCTACGGACACGTCTTGCTTGCGCAGAAAGTTCAATATCTCTCTGGCCGAGACAGCAAAGCCAAACTCCGCATCATTGCCATCACTGATCGAGCCAAAGCTGTTTGCACCCAAAACCCGGCCACAATTGTCGATCAGCGGCCCGCCGCTATTGCCCGATGCGATCGGTGCGGTGTGCAGCAAGGTATCAAATTGTTTGGTAGTGCGTCCGCCCGAAACCGTGCCGGTGGTCTTGACCGGCGACATCGGGTTGATCAGATCATCCAGATCAAGGCCCTGTGCCCGGTCGACGGAGCCGGGATAGCCGATGGCGACAACGTCTGCACCGTCGGCAACCGGCCCGCCGAAAATTGTCATCGGCGGCAGTCTTCCGCCGTCCAATACCTGTATGAGAGCGAGATCATTGCTCGGTGAATACGCGATAATCCGACCACCATAGCTGACGCCGCCCTGCGATGGGATGATCCCGATAACAACCGATGGTTCCTGTCTTGCGATCTCGACGACATGGGCATTGGTCAGGATCTTGTCCGGTGCAACCACGAACCCGCTACCATGGCCGACAAAGGCGACCTTGTTGTCATCTTTCGCAGCCAGCACCACGCGCACAACCGAGCGACTGGCAGCGCTGATATCGGCCGGATCGGCATGGGCCGGGCCGGTGAGCAGGGTGGCCGTGACCAAAAGCAAGAGCGCTAGGATGCGGTTCATGAGGTGGCTTTCAATTGTGTGTGCTCCGCGCTTGATGCGGAGCTCTGTGTTGAACGAGCGCTACTCAACCCAGGGCTCCGCATCAAGGGCGGAGGTCGTTCATCTAAACAAAACTATACGGATCCACATCTACTCCGACCCGCACCGCGCGCGGCCATTCCAGCTCGTGCAGCCAGTCGCGCATGATATTCTGCAGATCGACCGACCGCAGCGCATGGACCAGGAGCCGGTGGCGATGTCGTCCGCGCAGCATCGCCAGGGGGGCCGGGGCAGGGCCGTAAACCGAAAATCCGTCGAGCTTGGGAGCGGTCTGACCGATCAGCCGCGCCGTCTCCATCGCTTCTTTATTGTCCTCGGAGGAGACGATGATTGCCGCCCAGCGCGCGAAAGGGGGTGCCAGCGCCTGACGACGGGATTCGATTTCGGCGGCATAAAAGCCTTCCCGGTCATTCTGGATCAACGCCTGGATTACTGGCGCATTGGGCATCCGGGTCTGGACGTAGACGCGGCCGGGTTTTTCCGCTCGACCGGCGCGCCCCGCGACTTGGGCGATCTGCTGGAAACTGCGTTCGGCGGCCCGCAGGTCGCCGCCTTCCAGACCGATATCCGCATCGACCACGCCGACCAGAGTCAGGTTGGGAAAATGATAGCCCTTGGTTACCAGCTGGGTGCCGACAACAATATCGATCGCTCCGGCTTCCATCTGGTGGACAAAATCTGCGGCTTTCTGCGGCGACCAGATCGTGTCCGAGGTGACAATCGCTGTCCGCGCTTGCGGGAACAGCATTTTGACCTCGTCGCAGATCCGCTCGACCCCCGGTCCACAGGCAACAAGGCTGTCTTCATCGCCGCATTCAGGGCATTTCTCCGGGATCGGCATGACATGGCCGCAATGATGGCAGGCGAGACGGCGAGTCAGGCGATGTTCGACCATCCAAGCGGTGCAATTGGGGCAATCGATCCGGTGGCCGCAGGTCCGGCACAAGGTCAACGGCGCAAACCCACGGCGGTTGAGGAACAAGAGCGATTGCTCGCCGCGATCCAGATTCTCTTCCAGCGCGTTAACCAGCGTCGGCGCGAGCCAGTTGCCTCGCGGCGGAATATCCTGCGTCAGATCCAGCGCCTTGATATCGGGCATCGTCGCCCCTCCAAAGCGGGCCGGCAGTTCGAGCAATTCATAATTGCCCTGTTCGACCTGATGCTGGCTCTCGATCGCCGGGGTCGCCGAGGCCAGGATAACTGGTATCTTCTCGTATAGCCCGCGCATCACCGCGACATCGCGGGCGTGGTAGCGCACCCCGTCTTCCTGCTTGAAGCTGGTTTCGTGTGCCTCGTCGACAATGATCAGGCCAAGATTGGCATAAGGCAGGAACAGGGCGGAGCGCGCACCGACAATCACCTTGGCGCTGCCTTCTGCCAGCGCCCGCCAGTTTTTCTTGCGGTCCGACTGTTTCAGCCCGCTGTGCCATGCCAGTGGTTCTGCCCCGAACCGTATTTTGAAGCGGTCGAGAAATGGCTCGGTCAGGGCGATTTCGGGTAGCAGCACCAGCACCTGTTTGTCCTGCCGCAGGGCTTCCGCAATGGCTTCGAAATAGACCTCGGTCTTGCCCGAGCCCGTCACACCGTCGAGCAGAAACGGTCTGAATTGCGAAGCACTTACCGCTTCCACCAGTATCTGACTGACGTTCCTTTGATCATCGCTGAGATCGACCGCGCCAAAATCGGGCGCGGGGGCGGCGGTAGTCGCAAAAGGCGACACCTCTTCCCGATCAAATGCGCCCAGCTTTCCCAAGCCTCGGATGACCGCTACAGACACACCCGCTTTCTGGGCCAGTTCGCTGATCGTGCCCTGCACATCGGCGAGTTTTTCGAGCGCCTGTTCGCGTTGCGCTGTCATCCGTTCCGGAACCGTGCCGTTTAAGCGATATTCGCTGATCGGCCGATTATCGGCAAAGGCAGCGCCACTCGACAGGACCATACGCAAGACGGACGCAGGCGAGGCAAAATAATAATCCGCGGTCCATTCAATCAGCCGCCGCAGCGGCGCGCGCAATGGCGGTACGTCACGAAGCTCGAGCAAAGGGCGAAGTTTCTTGGAATCAATTTCCGCGGTCGGAAAACTCTCGGCTTCCCACACCACTCCGGGCACTTTCCGGGGCCCCAGCGGTGCCATTACGATTGAGCCCGGCTCGACTCGCATGCCATCGGGGACCCGGTAATCAAGCGGGCCGAGGGCGGCGTTAAGCAGGAGTACACGAACGCGATTCATATCCATGCTATAGGCTTGGAATAATCATTCGTCATTGCTGCTTTGGCGAAAACAGGAGAGAGTTAATGATCTATCATCGCAGATCGATTTTGGGCTTTGGCGCCGCCGCCGGATTGCTGGCGCTGCCGGGTTGTTCGAGCCTGCCCGGTATGAGCTTGACTGAAGCGGTCAAACGGCTGCTGACTGTGTCGTCCCAAAATGCTTTTGCCCAGCTGCTACAGCCCAATGGGTTTTTTGACAGTCAGGTCGCCCGTATCTCGGTGCCGGATTCGCTCGGCGGATCGCGGGTCACGAATATTGCCAGCGTGCTGCTGCGTTCCAAGCCGATCCAGGATCGATTGCTCAGACAGGTCAATCGTGCAGCGGAAAACGGCGCGGAACTGGCCGCGCCGATCGTCGCGGAAACTATCCGCAATATGAGTATTGGTGACGCGGTGGCGGTCATAAATGGCGGACCGCGGGCGGCTACCGCTCTTTTGCAGGGCCAGTTGGGCAACACATTGGTCGAGCGGATGTTGCCAGGTATCGGCAGCGGGTTGAGGCTGTTCGACAATGAAATTATCAATCTGGTGCTCTCGCAGGCCACCAATGTCGATTTTTCGAGCATCAGCCGCGACGTGACGAACAAGGTCAATGATGCAATCTATCGATCCATCGGAGCGCAGGAAGAGGCCATTCGCGCCAATCCGCGCGCCACCAACGATCCCTTGCTGATCGCGGTTCTGGGCGCTGGCAAAGCGTTCTGAGCCGTTGCTTCAGAAGTGATAGGTCATCCCGGTCAGCGCGACGTGCAGTATCCGGTCTTCACCGGTGCGCGGCACATAGAGTCCGAGATACGCCAGGGAAATATCGGGATGCTCGGAGAGAGGCGCTGACAGACCGGCCTTGCCGCGAATAGAATTGATCCCGGCGGACTGGCCGCTGGCTGTCTGGTTCAGGTTGAACAATATTTCTCCGCTGAAATCCGGCCGGATGGTGCTGTGTCCAATAGGTGCGCCGCGGAATCCGATCTGTTCGCGCAAGCGGAGTTCGACGGTGTCCGACCGACTGAACAGCCGTTCCTCGAGCCGGGTACGACTGCTCCATTGGCCGCCCAGAGCCTGACCCATCGCCCAGTTCAACTGTTGGAAAGGCCGTTCCTCCGTCCCGGACCGGCGGTGGGCCTGATAGTTTTGAAAATGGCCGTAACCCAAAGCGAGGGATATTTTGTCAGAGACTTGCACCTGAACCGAACCCCGGGCAAAAATCTGCGCAAGGCCGTCGGCGCTTTCGCTATACCGAATACCGCCCTCGGCAATCGCCACCATATCAGGGTTCAGCGGGATTTTTGCGCTGGGCAATATCCATAGCTGGGCTTCGTCATCGCGGGCGCTGGCCGGATCAAAAGCCCAAGCCTGCGTGGCCAGAAAGACCGCCGACGCAGCAATAAGTTTACGAAGCACTGGCATTGCTGACCCTTATGGCGATAGAAAGCGGTCACCTAATCAGAAAGCTGGATTCGCACCATATGAAATTCTTCGTTGATACCGCCGATACTGCGGAAATTGCCGACCTCGCTGCCACCGGCATGGTCGACGGCGTCACCACCAACCCGTCGCTGATCAAGAAATCGGGTCGCGATATCATGGAAGTGACCAAGGAAATCTGCGGTCTGACCGACGGACCGGTGTCTGCGGAAGTCGTCGCGCTCGATCATGAAACGATGATGAAAGAGGCGGAAGTGCTGCGCAAGATCGCCGACAATGTCTGCATCAAGGTGCCGCTGACCATCGACGGGCTGAAAACCTGCAAGGCGCTGACCGGCGAAGGCACGATGGTCAATGTCACCTTGTGTTTCTCGGCCAATCAGGCGCTGCTCGCGGCCAAGGCCGGTGCCAGCTTCATCTCTCCCTTTGTCGGGCGTCATGATGACAATGGTCTGGATGGCATGACGCTGATCGAGGATATCCGGCTGATCTACGACAATTACGCTTTCGAAACGGAAATCCTGGTCGCCTCGATCCGCCATCCGATCCATGTGCTGGAATCAGCTCGCATCGGTGCCGATGTCGCAACCATGCCACCCAATGTCATCCGCAACCTGTTCAAACATGTGCTGACCGACAAGGGCATTGAGGGCTTTATGAAAGACTGGGCCGATACCGGTCAGAATATCGGCTGATCCAAGAAGCTCGTCATCCTGAACTTGTTTCAGGACCCCGTGAGACTGCGTCCGGCCTTTGGAGGTCCTGAAACAAGTTCAGGATGACGGAGGCGTTCGTCAAAACCCCTTTGGCGCCGGATCGACCACGGCAAAGCTGCCATTGCGGATTTCCTGAACCTCAAGCGCCCGTTCCGAAACGCCATCGGCGGTGAACCGGAAGACGCCGTCGAGGCCGATGAAGCCGCCCCTGTCGATCAACTGGCTGATCGGAAACGGTGAGCCGACTTTCCAGTTGCGGGCTACCTTGACCGTCAGCAATACCGAATCATAGCCAAGGCTCGACAGGCGGAATGGCGCCTTGCCATAGCGGGCGCGATATTTGTCGGCATATTGCTTGTACAGGCTGTCGGAAACGCTGGCGAACCAGGCCCCACGCATCGATGGCGCGCCGGCCAGATTGCTGCTCGTATTCCACAGGTCCGTGCCGAGTATCTTGGCTGTGGCGCTGGCGTTCTTGCGAATGAACGGAGCCGCCTTGATTGCCATATCGCCGTTGTCGGCCAGCAACACCGCTTCGAAATCGCCATTTTGGGTCAGTTTCTTGGTCGCCGCCTCGATCGATTGCGAATCGCGGGTGAATGTCTGAATCGACACCACCGTGCCGCCGACATCCTTGACCTCGCGCAGCAAAGTCGAAGACGCACGCTGGCCGTAGACGCCATTGGGCACAAGCGCCGCAAAGCGGGTCATGCCCTTGGATTTCGCATAGTCCACAACCCGGCTGATCGACTGGGATGGGATATGGCCGAGAATATAGACATTATTGCCGGCGACGCCGCTATCGTTGGAAAAGCTAAGGATCGGGACGCCGGCGGGGCGCGCGATATTGGCTGTGGCGACAACATTGTCGCTGAGCAGCGGGCCGATAATCAGCTTGTTGCCATCGCGGATGGCGGCCTGGGCCGCTGCCGCTGCGCCTTTGGCCGTGTCATAGCTGGTCATGCGGATATTCTCCGCCTTGGTATCGAGCAGCGCCATCGTGGTGGCATTGGCCAGCGACTGACCAATTCCGGCATTCTTGCCGGACAGCGGCACCAGCAGGGCGATGCGATGATGTTTCTGGTCGTCGGGCAATCCGGCGGTCACCGGCGGTGGTGTAGGGGTGGCGGTCGGCGGTGGTTCTGCCCCGCGCGGGATAACCGTGGAACAGCCGGCGAGGAATACGAGTGCGGACGCGCCCGCCCATTTCAAAATGCCCCGTCGTCTGCTTTGATCTTGTCCTAGATGCATCTTGTCTGCCATGACCGTCATATGTCCACTCCTGCCCAATCCGGTCTCTATATCGTTGCCACCCCGATCGGCAACCTTGGAGATTTGTCGCGCCGCGCCGAGGAGACGCTCGCGGCCGCTGATATCATCTTGGTCGAAGACACAAGAGTGACCGGCAAGCTTTTGAATCACATCGGCAAAAAGTCGAAAATGATGGTCTATAATGACCATAAGTCTGCCGCCGATCGCGAACGCATTTTGGACGCGATACGATGTAAAATTGTCGCACTGGTCAGCGATGCGGGGACGCCGCTGATCTCCGATCCCGGTTACAAGCTGGTTCGCGACGCGCAGGCGGAGGGGCTCTATGTTACCACGATTCCCGGCCCGAGCGCCGCCATTGCCGCTTTGACACTTTCGGGCTTGCCCAGTGACCGTTTTCTGTTTGAAGGCTTTCTGGCCAGTAAGACCAAGGCCCGCACCGAATCGCTGACCGCGCTGAAGACGCTGAACGCCAGCCTGATCTTTTACGAGAACGGCTCGCGGCTGGGCGCGATGCTGGCTGATGCACTGGCGGTGCTCGGTGATCGCAAGGCGGCGGTCGTGCGCGAAATTACCAAGCGATTCGAGGAGGCGGTTGCCGGTTCCCTGAGCGAACTGGCCACCCGCTATGCGGCGGAGAAACCGAAAGGCGAGATTGTCGTGATCATCGGTCCTCCCGGCGCGCCGGAAGCGGCGAGCGAACAGGATATTGAAGCGGCGCTGCGCGAAGCACTGGTGCGGCTACCCGCTTCGAAAGCGGCGGGAGAGGTGGCCCGCACCTTCAACACCGACCGCAAGGCGCTGTATGAACTGGCCAACCGCTGGAAGGCGGAAAAATGACCCGCAAGGAAGCGGAAGCGCGGGGTCGACAGGCCGAAAAAACCGCCGCCCGCTTCCTGCGCCTGAAAGGCTGGCGGATATTGGCCGAACGGGTGCGGACCCCGCGCGGCGAAGTAGACCTTGTGGCCAAACGCGGCGGACTTGTCGCCTTTGTCGAGGTGAAAGCGCGGACCAAGCTGGAAGATCTGGAACAATCGATCGATCTCAAGCGGCTCCGGCGCGTCGCTGATGCGGTGGAAATCCTCTATCCGCAATATTGCACGAAGGGGGAGGATGCGCGGATCGATGTGATATTGGTTGCACCGAAACGTCTGCCTGTTCATCTCACCAATGTGTGGCATGGGTTTTGACGCGCCACGGAATGCATAGCGTTCCGAAGCGTCAACCCCCGCGAAGGCGGGGGTCTGGTGAGGACAAGCCGTTAATCCTGAGCTTGTCGACCCGCAGGACGAGCGAAGCCCAACGGCACCTATCGTCTAGAGGCGTGGTTCGACAAGCTCACCACTAACGGCTGAAATCCGCTCACCATTAACGGGTTGAAACTGACCACCCGTTCGTCTCGAGCGCAGTCGAGAGACCTTGCCCGCGCTCCCCATGTCTCGACTACGCTCGACACGAACGGTCATCCGCCCGAACTTCCCTTCCATGCGGTAAAGCAAAACGGCCTTCGACAGTCTCACCAGTAACGGCTAAAACGCATCTCCCTCCGTTCGTCTCGAGCGAAGTCGAGAGACGTTACCGCAATAGCAATGTGTCTCGACTACGCTCGACACGAACGGTAAGCGGGTGCGCAAATATCCAAGGAATGACAATGACCCTGAAAATCGCCGTACAAATGGACCCGATGGAAAGCGTGAATATCGCGGGCGACAGCAGCTTTGCGCTGATGATTGCTGCGCAGAAACGCGGTTACGAGATATTCCACTATGACGTAAAGGACCTGACCCTGCACGCCAATGGCCGGCTGACCACGCCCGCCCATCCGGTCACCGTTAGGCCGGTACTAGGCAATCACTATACGTTCGGTCATCCGGTGAATCTCGACCTCGGCAGCGATGTCGATGTCGTGCTGATGCGGCAGGACCCGCCGTTCCATGTCGGCTATATCACCGCGACCCATTTGCTGGAGCGCATCGAGGGCGAGACCCTGGTGGTCAACAACCCGGTCTCCGTCCGCAATGCGCCGGAGAAAGTCTATGTGCTCGACTATGCCCAGTTCATGCCGCCGACCCTGATCACCCGCGATCTCGACGAAGTGCGCGCCTTTCAGAAGCAACATGGCGGCATCGTCGTCAAGCCGCTGCACGGCAATGGCGGCAAGGCGATCTTTCTGGTGCCGGAAGATGGCAGCAATCTCAGTGCCTTGTTCGAGGTGTTTAACCAGACCTGGCCGGAACCGCATATGGTCCAGCCGTTCCTCCCCGAAGTGCATCAGGGCGACAAACGCATCGTGCTAATCGACGGCGAATTTGCCGGGGCTATCAACCGCAAGCCGGGCGAGGGCGAGTTCCGCTCCAACCTGGCGCAAGGCGGCTATGCCGAAGCGGCGGAACTGACCGAGCGCGAAAAGGAAATCTGCGCGGCGATGGGACCGGACC
>JAGXGT010000151.1 GCA_024636595.1 Sphingomonadales bacterium
CTTCCCGACACTATACATCATCACCGGCTTTTTGGCTTCGACCATCACTTCACGCATGATATGGATAGCCTCGGCTTCAAGCCGCTCTAAATGCGTCAAAATACGGGTCACTTTTCATTCCATTCAAGATCAGTTGAACGTGTAATAGTCGCTTTCGACTAGCATACAGTTCCCAAATGGGATATTCACGCACAATGGCTGTAATTCTTAGCGAAGAGCATGATCTCCTTGCGGCGCTGCACCGCGGCACACTTGGTACGCCACCATGGGAAGATTTTCTGGAGCAGTTGCGGCGCAGAACCGGCGCAGACCATGCCGGCCTTTTTTTCAGGGTGACCATGACTGGCTGCAATCCATCCGGATACCGGCACTCCCCCGCGGTTCCGACGATCTAGATGAAATTCACCGACAGCAGACAGGAAGAGCCAACCCCCTCCCCCATATGGCGATGCGGCTAAACCGGGTTTACTCCTTGGAAGAGTTTCTGGACCCAAATGATCCCCGAGATAGTAGTTTCAGATCGTCATTCATCCAGGATTCCGACATCCTGTTTGCCCGCGTTATGCGGGTTGCAGAACCCAACGGCGGACAAATCTGGATTTCTCTGGGGCGCAAAAAATCCGATTTTTCGGCAAGTGACGGGGCGCTACTCGGCTCGCTGGCCAAACATCTCGCGATCGCAGCCGGTACGCATTCCGAACTCGCGCGACAGAGGCTGAAAGCCGGGATCTCCGCAGACGCGATCATGCGGCTCAATTTTGGCTGGTTCATGCTGGATGCCTCCGGCCGGATCATTGACATGAGCGAGCAGGCCGAAACTTTCGTGCAGGAGGCGCAGACCTTGCGTAAATCACCCGATGGTCGGCTGATCGCAGAGAGCGCTGATGCTCAAGGCAGCCTGCGCAAGTTTCTGCAAAGACGACAGGCAGGAGAGAATATAGTCTCCACCGTTCATCTTTCCGATGAGCCTTGGCTGGACATGTTGCTCACCAATCCTCCGGCAGACCTCCCCGGCGCACTTCAGCCGCTAGCGGTCGCCTTTGTGCATGGAGAACGGTCGAGCAGCGCCGAACGAAGCCAGCATTTGGCCAATCTCTTCGGTCTGACGCTGCAGGAAGCGCGCCTTGCTTTGCATATCAGCCGAGGCGTGACAATACGGGAAGCCGCGCCCCTCCTTGGCCTGACCCAAGAAACCACACGGCTTTATTCAAAGCGTATTTACGCCAAAACCGGTACGCGTGGTCAGGCTGATCTGGTCAGGCTGATCTTGGCTAGCATCGTGGCATTGACTTAAAACCGCAAGGCAGCCTTCCAATTCTCGCGCTTCAGCCGTCTTAAGCCAATATCAGCGAGCGCCATATCTTCTCCAACGAAGATGATGTTTCGGAACCCTGTCGCAAGGTTTGTGGCGCTAAAAATCAGGAAAAGTGGTGCGCCCGACAGGATTCGAACCTGTGGCCCCCAGATTAGGAATCTGATGCTCTATCCGACTGAGCTACGGGCGCTTTGTGCTGCCGGGTTTAGCCACATCCGCAGGTGCATGCCACAATCAATTTTTAGATTTTGGCGGTAAAACCGGCAGGGGCAGAGGAAGCGCTGCGATACCCTCTTCTGCCAGATCATCAACTTCTTCCGGCGATGCCGTGCCATGAATAGGTTTTTCATCCGCATCACCATAATGAATGTCGCGGGCTCGATCAGCAAATTTATCGCCCACCCATTCGGAATTGGCGAGCATCTTCGCTTGCGCCTTGGCCAGTTTGCCAATCATTTCCTGATATTCGGCAGGCACGGCTATCTTGCTACTTACTGGCCTCCCCATTTGAGGCTCGAGCTGTTCAACTGTAGGCCGAGTTGCCGGCTTCTGGTTGCCCTTTTTTCCCAAATTGGGTGCCATGACCGCCTTTGCAATGTTTTTGCTGCCGCAAACCGGACAATCCAGAAATCCGCGAACCTGTTGTTCTGCATAGTCCTTCGACGACCCGAACCAGCCTTCAAACCGATGTTGCCCGTCCCCACATATCAAGTCGAAAATTATCATGATCTCTTGACCGGCATTTCGAAATTTTTGCGATTGGCAACCGCAGGAACGCGGGCCCGCACTTCCTGGACTTTCCCCAAATCCAAATCACAAAAGCCGAGCCCACTGCCCTCGCCCATGTCGAGCAATATTTCTCCCCAGGGATCGACCACCATTGAGTGGCCATAGGTGGAACGGCCATCCTCATGGCGGCCATGTTGCGCCGCCGCTACCACGAACGCCCCAGCCTCGATCGCGCGCGCGCGCAGCAAAATTTCCCAATGGGCTTTTCCGGTCGGCACAGTGAACGCGGCAGGGATCGCCAGGATGTCGGCTCCGGCATTGGTCAAGGCCTCGTACAATCCTGGAAAACGAAGATCATAGCAGATAGACAATCCCAGTGTGGCCTGCGGTATGGCGGCTATAACGGCGCGATGCCCGCCTGCATAAGCCGAGGATTCCCGTAGCGACTCATCGGGGCTCAGATCGACATCAAACAGATGAATCTTGTCGTAGCGCGCTGCGATCTCTCCTTCGGGATTGATGAGATAAGAGCGATTAAGCCACTTCTGATCCGGGCTATCGGCATTTTTAATTGCCAGGGAGCCGAGGTGCACCCAGATCGCTGTCTTCTTGGCTTCCGATCGCGCAGCCAACAGCACTAGATCTTCCGCTTCACTGCGGATCACCGTCGCCGCCCGCGACCTATCCCGGTCGAGCAAGCCGGTCATCTCTGGCGTAAAAATAATCGCAGCACCGCCGACCGCAGCTTCCGCTATCAGTAAGCGGACCTGTTTGGCATTTTCATCCGGATCAATGCCGCTGGTCATTTGGGCAAGCGCGATTTTCAAAGCAGATCAGCTTGCCAGAAGCGCATCAAGCTCACCGGACTGATCCAAAGCGGCAAGTTCATCCGAACCGCCGATATGGCGGTCATCGATAAATATTTGCGGAACGGTCATTCTGCCACCAGAACGCTGGATCATCTCCTCGCGCTGCTCGCCCCCCATAGTAATGTCAGTCTCTTCGAAACTCACATTCTTCTTTTCAAGCAAGGCCTTGGCGCGGAAACAGAAACCGCAGGTAAATTTTGTATATATTTCAACTTTCGACATATTTCGCTCTTTCTACCGTCAGTCTGCAAATGGGCCGAATGCCAATGAAATTCAAGCAATCGCTATCCATCCAGAAGCTAGCCATGTTCAAAATCGCTTATAACCCGAGCCCAGCAGAAAACGAACACTTGTTCTGCCCCGGCTTTTTTAAGCAGCCGCGCACAAGCATTGCTCGTCGATCCGCTGGTATAAACATCGTCAATCAGCAAAACCGTCCCGCCGACGAGGTTTTCCTGCGCATCCGCGCGAAGTGCAAATGCTGAACCTACGATTCTGCTGCGCTGCGCACCACTCATGCCTCTCAAAGGAGGCGTGCGCTTGCTGCGGGAAATCACGTTATAATTCATCTTGATGCCGGTGGTCCGGGCAAGTTCTCTGCCAATTAGAACCGACTGGTTGAACCCGCGACGCCACAGACGCGTTCGATGGAGCGGCACCGGCACGATAATCGCATTGTCGCGACATTCTACGACAAATTTTTGCAAATGTTGCGCGATCAATTTTGCAAGACCCAACCGGGTGCCATATTTTAAACGCATTGCAATTAACGAACTCTGGTCATCATAACGCACCACTGCCCGGACACCATCGTGAATGGGCGGATCGATCAGACATTTGACACAGCAACTGTCTTGAGGATGCTCAAATGCCAGTGGCAGGCCGCAAGCTGCGCACCAGGGCTTTGCCAGAAAGGCCAGTTTTTGCCAGCAGGACAGGCAGAAGCGGTTATCCGCATCCACTGTCACGCCGCATATCGGACATCTTGGCGGCAACGCATAATCGACCAATGGTCTGAACAGGGCTGGCAACAACATTTGATCTTTTTGTCCAGCGCTACTAAAGCCACAAGACCCTATGACCGATACAGTCAACGTACCCGAGATTTTTAATCGTCAACGAAGACGCATCGTCCGCGATCGCGCTTTTTCGCGCGCAAAAGGCGACGATTTTTTCTCACAAATCATGGCCGAGGAAATTGTCGAGCGACTGGATGTGGTCAAGCGTAGTTTTCGACGCGCGTTAATTATCGGTCTGCCCGCAGCGGGGCTTGGAAAGAAGCTGGAATCGCGTGGCATGAAAGTGGTGTTCGCCGATTCCAGCGCCAGGCTAGCGGGCGCGCTCGGCGATGTGATTTGCGATGACGATCGGTTGCCGTTCGCAGATCACAGTTTTGATTTGATCATTAATATTGGGTCCCTGGACACGATCAACGATCTGCCAGGCGCGCTTGTCCTGATCCGGAGGATATTGATCCCCGATGGATTGATGCTCGCCGCTTTGTTCAGTGCAGAAAGTTTTCCGATGCTAAAATCTGTCATCATGGGAGCGGAGGGCGACCGAGTTTCGGCCCATATGCACCCCCAGATCGATGTGCGGACGGCTGGCGACCTCGTGGCACGAGCGGGACTGACGTTGCCGGTAGCCGACAGCGATCATTTGCGCCTGAAATATTCAAGCCTGCAACGCCTGATTGCCGACATTAGGGACGTTGGGGGAAGCAATATCATGGCCGGAAGTCTCACTGCGATCCCGCGGCATGTCTATGATGAAATTCAACACCGTTTTCGGGCTAAAGCCGGGCCAGACGGAAAATTCGCCGAAAGTGTGACGATGTTATATCTCTGCGCATGGGCCCCTCACCCGGACCAACCGAAGCCAGCGCGCCGCGGAAGCGGGCAAGTCTCTCTCACCGCCGCATTTTCCGGGAACGATGATCACTGATCTGCCAGTCAAGCAGCATCGCCGAGACTTTTTGACAACTTCTGAACCAATGGACCGTCCGCTGGTGGCATTGGGAGATCGTGAATGGCCTCTAATGGCAACCACTGGACGTCCAGCGCGTCGGCACTGTGAATACGCCCGGTCCAGCTGCGACATATATATAGGAGCAGGATCAAGTGCTGGTCCTCAACAGCCTCGCTGGCGAATGCAACAGGCTCTATGTCCGGCTCCTCGACGTGTATGCATAGCTCTTCTTCCAGCTCGCGAACCAGCGCAGCTTCCGGAGTTTCGCCTGTTTCAACTTTCCCGCCAGGAAACTCCCAGAGACCTGCCATCGGCTTGCCTTCCGGTCTCTTTTGCACCAGAATTCTGCCATTTTCGTCGACGAGCGCTGCGGCAACGACAAATAGATATGTCGGATTTTTTTCCATTTTTTTATGCGATTTTAGGATTTTATTAATCCCTTTCTGGGAAACCGGACCTGTTCACGACTTAACAGAACTTTATCAGCGTTGAGAGAGATGATTGATCATTTGAAAAAATTATTTCTTTCGGACGAAGGTGCGACGGCTGTTGAATATGGGTTGATACTGGCTCTCATCGCGTTGACCGCAATCGTTGCGATTACCGGTGTTGCCAATCAAACCGTCGGCATTTGGGATGACGTTGCCAATCAGGTGACCGAAGTTTCATAATCGATGTTTCGCACTTAAACTATTGGTAAGGTTTCTAGTCTAGACTGTTGATCATTGGATTTAATTTGAGTCCAATTGGGTAAGTGAAGTTTGTCAAATATAGGAGACCAGACATGAAATTTGTACGCAAAATGTTTAAGAACGAAGAAGGCGCGACCGCCATTGAATATGGCCTTATCGCAGCCTTGATCGCTGTTGCAGCTATCGTTGCAATGGGCCAGCTCGGCAACACTCTGAGCAACACGTTCGGGGACGTCGACAACGCGATGACCCCAGCAGAATAATTTTGAATGATTTTGCAAAGGGATGGCAGCCAACCGCTGCCGTCCCTTTTTTTGTCAGAAAAATCAGTAGGTAATAATTTTCACCTGCTGGCCAGCACGCAATCCATCATTTGCATTTAACCGGTTCAGTACCAAGAAACGATCTTGCTGATAACTGGTGTAAGCCATCCGCGAAGACAGGCTTGAAATAGTATCTCCACTCTTCACGGTTACGACGTCAACCTTACGAGGTTTGATGGCCGCCGCTTGTGCTCCCGAAAGCCTATTCATGCTCTGATACATTGGAGAGAAAACACTAGCCCTTCCTGCTGGCGCAATAGTCGCAAAATGATAGGCGCTGCTTTTCGAAAACTCATAGGCGAAAACAGTCACATCGACAGGGCCATTGCTGCTGTCGACCCGCGCTATCGCATAAGATGCCGGCAGGCCGTTGACCGTTGTTCTTTCTATAGCACCATGGGAAATGGACTTTCCCTCACCCGCGATCCCGTTAAAAGCTGCGTCAATATATGCGGTCATATTTCCGTTATACGCACCGGTTGTAAATTGGCCTTGGCCACCTGATCCAACAATCGAAACGGCGCGCGCACCATTTTGCATCGAAAAACCGCTGGGAAGAGTAAATTTCAATCTCAGGTCAGGATGCAGAAAATTATTGCCCTCGATAACCCCTTGCTTGGGATCATCACCATATAGGATCCCATCAAGACTTTGCAGAAACTGATCGCGATTGCGCACCCCACCAGATTTTTGCAATTTGCTAGCGATGGTTGCGGCCCGGGACACTCTGCGCGCAGGATCGGGGTGAGTGCTCGACCATTCGGGCGCACTCCGCGCATCCCGCCCGGCCGCACGCGCGTCGATCGCCGATTGTGCAGCGAGCGAGTATAACATAGTTGAGAGCGCCTGCGGATCATATCCCGCCGAAGCCAAGTAGCGAATGCCCAGATCATCGGCTTCATATTCCTGCTTGCGCGAATATTTCAGCGTCAGCAACTGGCTGCCGGTGCCGAAGACTTCCTGTCCGAGCCGGCCAATAGCCGAATCGCCCAGCAACACTTGCGATCCTATTTGCCCCAAGATACCCAGAATACTGTTACGCGTCGCGGCCTTCTGCCGTTTTTCACTATGCCTGGCAGCAACATGGCCGACTTCATGACCCAGCACGCCAGCCATTTCCGCTTCGTCATTCATCAGTGCCATCAACTGCCGGGTTAAATAAACATATCCTCCAGGAATAGCGAAAGCGTTGTTAACGGGGCTATTCAGCAAAGTAACCGTAAAATCACTGCGGGCATTGCCAAGGCCAGATTGCACTGCAATTTTTTGCCCCACGTTGACAACATAGCCAACCTGAGGCCCGGTATAGGCGCCGCCAAATTCCTCGAGCAGTTGCGGATGGGCTTCTGCGCCTTGGCGCTTTTCCGCGGCCGATATCGAGCGCGCCTCGCCCGCCTGAGTTCCAGCAGACGCCACCGAACCAGCGTCCGCCCCACTGCCGGTGCAAGCGACTAATGCGATAACCCCCGCAGCACTCATCAGTTTTGTCGAAATTTGCTTCATATCACGCTCCTCATAGTCGCAATGTATCTACCGCTAATGCGGTAAAGGGTTCCACGTTTAAAATGACGTTGCAGCTACTTCGGGCCAAGCAGCGGTTATATTTTTGGACTTAGAGTGAACCCATTTGCAGGAATTTTTCCCGACGCAATCGCCTTAGCTCATCGCGATCCAGGTTCTCTAGTTGCGCAAACTCTTCGCCAATCGCTGCACTGAGAGCCGCAATAGCCAATGTCTGGTCTCGATGCGCCCCGCCTACTGGCTCCTCAATTATCCGGTCGATAACGCCCAGTTTTTTAAGATTTTGGGCCGTGATCTGCATCGCATCCGCCGCGACGTCAGCCTTGTCTCCCGTGCGCCAGAGAATTGAAGCACAGCCCTCGGGCGAAATAACCGAATAGACAGCGTGTTCGAACATCAACACGCGTTCTGCAGCAGCCAATGCCACAGCGCCGCCAGATCCACCTTCACCCACGATAATCGCCACCATCGGAACACCCAGCGACAGGCATTTTTCGGTAGACCGGGCAATTGCTTCAGCCTGCCCCCGTTCTTCTGCCGACACGCCAGGAAAAGCGCCCGATGTATCCACCAACGTCAAAACTGGAAGCGAAAACCGATCAGCCATATCCATCAGGCGGATCGCCTTGCGATACCCTTCCGGCTTGCCCATCCCAAAATTGTGCCGCAAACGGCTTTCCGTATCGTCGCCCTTTTCATGGCCAATAACGATCAACCGACGGTTCCCGATACGGGCAAAGCCGCCAATAATGGCCTGATCATCGCCAAAGTTTCGATCACCCCCAAGAGGTATAAACTCGTCAAAAAGGCCCGCGGTAAAATCTTTAAAATGTGGACGTTCTGGATGCCGAGCGACTTGCGTTTTCTGCCAAGGAGTCAATTTTCCATAGGTGTCAGACAGCATTTTGGCTGATTTAGCCTGAAGCTTCTCGATTTCGGCCTGAATATCGAGCGAGCCTTCATCCGCCGTATCTCTTAATTCGAGAATACGGGATTCGAGCGCCGCGATTGGTTTTTCAAAATCAAGATAAGTTGTCATGAAAAAGAGTTAGAACCGGACAGGCGAAACGTCAACGCGCGAGATTTAGTTGGCTCAACGGATGACGATTATTCACCAATTCGACGAGGCGGGCGCTGTCGATATGCGTATATATTTGTGTCGTGCTGATATCGCTATGCCCTAGCAGCGTCTGCAAAGCCCGCAAGTCTGCCCCCCCTTCGAGTAGATGGGTGGCGAAGGCATGCCGTAAAACATGTGGACTGATCTTTGCCGGGTTAATCCCTGCCCTCACGGCATGCTCCTTGATAATTTGGAATAACCTAATCCTGCTGATGTGACCTGTTCTTGACGGAAAGAGCCATTTTTCCTTCGAGTCAACAAATTCGGCCCAGCGGTGGACCGCGACCCGAGCCTGTTGAGAAATCGGGACCAATCGTTCCTTTTCGCCCTTTCCTTTGATGATCAAATAGGGCTTTTCTCCAACAATCGAAGATCGCTGCAAACCGACAAGCTCACTGGCTCTCAGTCCAGAACCATAAAGCAATTCTAACATGGCCGATAGCCTGACGACCGACGGTTTAACCGGATCGTTGGCCAACCCCTCTTCGATCAACTCGAACAAAAGCGAGATTTCGGCGTGAGACAAGGTCTTGGGTAACGAGCGGACCAACCCGGGCCTTGGGAGCGCATCCGAGGGATCAGTTTCCATAAACCCTTCTTCGACGAGAAAACCAAAAAAACGTCTCAAGCTAGAAGACTTGCGAGCGACCGTACTATTTTGCAACCTGCGCCAATGAGAAGGCAATTGCCTGATCATCTCGCGATCGGCACTGGACAATCGACCGCCTGTGATTGCTGAAGCTTGTTCCAAATCTGTGCGGTATGCCGACAAGGTATGCTGCGACGCACCTGTTTCCGCCACAAGCATTTCCAGAAAACGGTCAATCAGATTCGCGTCATCGCTCATATCGCCCACGAATAGACCTCATGCCCGTCGATGCAAAGATTATGTCCGTGTCAGCGCTTCGGCTGCAATCATGCGCGCTTCAGGCTCAAGGCCGACCCGTTTCAGGCTCTGCGTGATATGATAGAGATGCAAAGGCGACATCGTTTTCCAGTTTCTGCCCTGCATGCCGACAGCGGCAAGCAATGCAACGGTTCCCTGTTGGCCGCGCCGAGCGGCCGACTGGATCGCTCTCGTCCATCTGGTCGAGCGGTTTAAATCCGAGCCCAAATCATCGGCAAAATCATCAATTGCCTGCTGGTCAGCTCGACCTAGGCCAGCGACCGCCGCTAAGACAAATTTACTGCGAAGTTGTTCTGCGCTGCCGTCATTGTCGCCAAAATCATCCAGAGCACTGTAGGAGACAGAAGTTTTCGCAGGAGATCCAACCGCCAATAGCGCCCACCCGTTGCTGCCTTGTTCGACAATATCTGCCCATCGCATCGCACTCCGATCGAGTCCGGCGGCAAGCATGGACGCAATCAGATCCCCACTTTGATCGCGTAGCGCATCTGATGGTGGAATTCTTGCGGCGGCGCGAGCGGTTAAAATCTTGGCCGAATATTGCGCAAGCGCGCCATCGGACCGACCCCACAGATCGCGCATCGCAGCAAGACGCGTTTCCGCTGTGTCATTCGTATAAGCCTGACGCAATACCGAGGCCAATGCCTTCCGATCATCACTCGTGTCGGGGTCGTCATAGGCTGCGGAATAAAGATCGACCATCGCCTGATTTGATAATACCCCTATCGCCGCTGCGATATCGGCCGCTTTCATCCTGGACTCGAATGACAGCATAGGTGCTCGCACACGCCACCCCTGCACATGTCGACCAGCCTGATCATATAATCGATCTGGCGGCTCTACGCCTGTCGCCGCTCCCAAGCCAAAGCGCCAGTTGTTGAAATACTCGACATCGTCCCAAAGAATGGTGACTGCTCTGCGACCTTCGAAACCGGCGCCAATCGTCTTTTCTGCCAGGAGATAGTCTATACCGGTGGCCACCTTTGCCCGCCTTGCTTGCTGGAGCAGACTGGTCGCCCGGCTCTGCTCGCCCGTAAAGGAAGCACAAATGGGACGGAACATCACCCAAGTGGGTGCGTCGCTGACTTTCGAACCGCCATCCACAAGGGGACAGATTCCTGCCGGATCAGCCGTCGCCAGATGCGCTTGCATAGCCACTTCATAGAGCCTTGGTGTGTAATTACCGCCATCAACTTTCAAAACCAGCGAACGAGCCGCATCAGCCTCGCCCATGCGCAGCAAGCGCCAAGCGCGCTCGGCGGTCCAATCTGCAGGATTCACGTTTGCAGGGCTGATAACTTTGCTGAGTAACGTGCGACGAAGCAGTATCGAACCCCAACGCGAAATGATGGGGCCATTCAGATTTTTGATCAGGCTCGTCAGATATTGGCCGCCTTCTTCACCGAAGGCATCTTTCGGCAAGCCTTTATATTTCGGAGTCAAAACGCCAATTTCTGCCATTGATCGCCGCTCACCAGCGGAGAGGGCATATTGGGGCTGGAGAGCATTATCCAGCGCATCGATATCGACTTCTCCCGTCCCATCCAGCGTAAGTGGCGGCAAATCCCGGTCAATTTCCGCGATATCGCGATCCGGGACGGTCGGACTGGATGGCTCGCTGGTCGGCGGCGTAGTGGGACGTGCAGAAACCGGACCAGGTGCGGGTGTTGGAGAGACTGCCGGCGCTGGTCTTGGTGCCGGGGCTGGAGCATTCTCACCAAATCCTGGTGGCAGCAGGGATTCAGGAGAATTCTGTCCCAGAACCGGAAGCGACGCCAGCAGCGCGCCCAAACTGATGGCGGCTAAAGATATATGCTTGATACGCATACGCATATTACTAAAGGTCGTCACCAATTACGGGCTTTTCAACCGGTTGCAGCGGCTGTTCGACATCCATCGAAGCCAAAAATAGTGCCGAACCGATCAGGAATGCGACAAACAAAATTATAAAAACCAACTGACGCGGCATCAATGTGACTCAATCTTTTTTACGGTTAAAAAATAACATAGTCAGCATTGGAATTTGCACCCTTAGCCAACCGTTGTATAGCCTTTGCCCCAATGGACAAAAACATTAAAGCCTCTTTCGACAATTCAGACGGAAATTCCGGTGAAAGGCCAGATTTTGTGCCTGAGCAGTCGATTGTGCTTGTTGGCTTGATGGGAGTGGGTAAAACCACCGTAGGTCGGCGCCTGGCGAAACGGCTGGGCCTTGGCTTTGTCGATGCCGATGAAGAAATCGAGCGAGCGGCTGGCCTCACGGTCGAAGAAATCTTCGATCGATTTGGCGAAGACTATTTTCGCGACGGGGAACGACGGGTCATCGCGCGGTTACTGGAAGGCAAGTGTCAGATTATCGCTACCGGTGGCGGCGCATTTATGAACGAGGAGACCCGGGCCCTCATTCGGGAAAAGGCGATTGCGATCTGGCTCGATGCCGATCTCGACACGCTGGTGAAACGAGTAGCCCGGCGCAATACCAGGCCGTTGCTGAAATCTGGTGATCCGGCAAAAATCCTTGCTGACTTGGCGGTCATCAGGAACCCGGTATATGCCACCGCCCATATTCATGTCATGGGCAATGATTCGCCCCATGAAACAACCGTTGAAAATATTATCGAGGCATTGCAGCGTTGACCCAGATCCGAGTTGAATTAGGCGAACATAGCTACCCCATATTGGTTCAGCCGGGAGCGCTCGCGCGGGCGGCGACGCATCTGCAAGAATTTGCCAGCAATAACCGGCTTTTTGTGCTGACCGACAATCATGTCGGTTCGAATCTGCTACCAATATTGCAGCACGCCTTCGCCGAAAGCGGGATCGATCTTATCGTAAGCAGCCTGCCAGCAGGCGAAGCCAGCAAAAGCTGGCAGCGTCTGGAGACGGTGACGGATTGGCTGCTGGCTCAAGGCGTCGAACGATCGGATACACTTGTCGCGCTTGGCGGCGGCGTTATCGGCGATCTTACCGGGTTTGCGGCGGCAATTGTTAAACGCGGCTGCGGATTCGTCCAGATCCCGACCAGCCTGCTTGCCCAGGTGGATAGCAGCGTCGGCGGTAAGACCGCAATCAACAGCTCGGTCGGCAAGAATCTGATCGGCAGTTTCAACCAGCCCCGGTTCGTGTTGATCGACCCGCTGGTGCTGAACAGTCTGCCAGACCGCGAATTGCGGGCCGGTTATGCCGAAGTGGTCAAATATGGATTGATCAATGATGCCGTTTTCTTTGCCTGGTGCGAGGCCAATAGTAAGCAGATTCTCGACCGCGATCCTGATGCACTCAGCGAAGCGATTGTTCACAGCGTGCGCGCGAAGGCCCTGATCGTCGGCGAAGACGAGAAGGAACTCAGCGGCCGCCGCGCGCTCCTCAATCTGGGGCATACATTTGGTCACGCACTTGAGGCAGAGACCGGATTCTCGGACAAGCTGGTCCATGGCGAAGCGGTCGCGGCTGGCATGGCGCTGGCCTTCGGATATTCGGTGCGGCGCGGGCATTGCGATGCGGAGGATGCTGAACGCGTCAGAGCACATCTGGAGTCGGTCGATCTGCCCTATAATTTAACCACCGCTTCGGTGCGGGCTTCCGGACAGCGGCTGGTCGACCATATGATGCACGACAAGAAAATGAGCGGCGGCAGCTTGCCGTTCCTGCTGGCCAACGGCATCGGCCACACCTTTCTCGCCAAGGACGTCGATCTGGAAGACGTCGCGGCATTTCTGGACGAGGCGGCCTAACACCGCGCGGCACGTCAAATTTCTGGATTACTTGCCAGAATTATTTTCGAATCGGAGCTCCGCACCGGCGAGCATGTCACCGCCGGACTTCATTTGTGCTTCCAGCCGGTCGCAATCACGCTGCCGGAATTCTTCGTCAACCTCGTCGATCAGGCGGCTATCCAGATCAATCGCGAACATCGTTTGGCGAGCGAGATGGATCGCTGATTCAAACAATTCACGTTTCATCCCGACAATCCCCAGCCCCTTGAGAGCGATCAGCTGACGGCGGTCATAAACCCTTACAAACATCTTTGTTTCAGGGAAGGACTGGATGATCGGGCGCACTTGTTCGGGCCCGAAGTCCGGATCGTCCATGCAGAAAACAATCGCGTCCGCTTCATGCGCTCCGGCGCGGCGCAACAGATCCACCCGCGTGCCGTCCCCATAGAATACTTTGGCTCCGAATTGCTGGTGAACATCAATCTGCTCGGGCTTGATGTCGATCAGCGTCAGCGGGATTTTTGCAGCCATCAGCACTTGCGACACGGTCTGGCCAAATCGTCCCTGGCCGACAACGATGACCGATGCCCGATCGGCTTTCACCGGATCATCCAGTTTGGCAGATGATTTTCTGGTTCCATTGCTGAAGCGCCCCGCCAGCAACATCAGGAACGGAGTGGTCGCCATCGACAAGGTGATGATGGCGCTGAACAGACTGCTGGCCTCCGGTTCGATCAGCAGCGCCTTTTCAGCCTCGGCAAACAGCACAAAGCCGAATTCCCCGCCCTGACTGAGCAGCATGCCCATCGCCAGAGCCGGTTTCGTATCCATGCCGAACAGCTTGCCAAGTCCGAAGATAATCGCGATCTTGACCGCAACCAATGCGACCGCCGCACCCACCACGAATGCGGGATTTTCAATGATCACATTCAGGTCCAGCATCATGCCGACAGCAAGGAAGAAGAAGCCTAGCAACAGGGAGCGGAACGGATCGATATCGGCTTCCAGCTCGTGCCGATAAGGGGAGTTGGCCAGCATGACCCCGGCAATGAAGGCACCCAGAGCGGGAGACAGTCCGATAAACTCCATCAGCGCAGCACCGCCCAATATCGCCACCAGACCAGCGACAATGAACAGTTCACGTTCAGCTATACGGCCGATGATCTTGAGCAATGGTTGCAGCAAATATCTGCCGATGGCGATAAGCCCGCCAATGGCGAGGACGGCATATACTGCGGTCAACCAGCCAGGGTCACCGCCGACATCTTCCGGCGCCCGCGACAGCGCCGCAATGATCGTCAGCAGCGGAATGATCGACAGGTCCTGAAACAGCAGGATCGAAAAGGCTTTTTCACCGGTTGGTGTGTTGAGCCTGCCGGAGGATTGCAGCATCGGCAAGACCTGCGCGGTCGAGGACAAGGCCAGTGGCAAGCCGATGGCAATCGATGCGGCGAGCGTGAAGTTGGTCGTCGCCATGATCAGCAGAAACAGCGCAATGCCGCACAATACGACCTGGCTCAGTCCGAGCCCGAAGATCGCCTGACGCAAACGCATAAGCCGCGCCGGCGCGAGTTCCAGTCCGACGATGAACAGCAGCAGGATGATCCCAATCTCGGAAAATTCAAGAATGGTTCCGGCGTTGCTGATCAGCTGGAAACCCTGCGGACCGATCAAGACTCCGGCAATCAGATAGCCCAGAACCGCGCCGATACCGAACCGCCGGAAGACCAGCACCATCACAAGCGCTGCGCCGAGCATGACAAAACCGCCCAACAGCAGATCGGCCATATGGGTTTCGGGTTCCATGGGTCAGGCTACCTCTTGTTTGGCGGCGGCGGCGGCAAAGGCAGCGATCACCGCATCGTAAGGCAATAATATCGCGGCATGGCGACCCTTATGATCCTTCGCTGCCTTCAATTTATCCATATCCGGCCATGTTCCGGGAGATTCGATTGATCCCGCCAGAAACGCCGCCAGATTGGTTCGGATGCGTTCGATCTCGGCGACCGGTTTCCCCACGGCTTGTGCGCCCAATATCGCTGCCGAGGCCTGCCCCAGGGCGCAGGCGCTTATCTCAAAACCCAAATCCTGCAGCGATCCGCTTTCGGTCACGATTACGTCAGCCACAACCTTGCTGCCGCATGTCCTGGAGCGCAGCTCCGCCGTGCCGTCGGGATGGTCCAACCTCTGTTGATGCGGGATCGACACCGCGAGACGCAAGATCTCGCGCGTATAAAGCGCCCCGCTCATTCGCTGGGCACCGCTTGATCATCGGTCAATTCCCGCTGTTCCTGAACAAAGTCGACCATGGCTTTTCCGCTTGCGTTAAGGAGTGGGTAGGTACGCGATGCCGCCAGCCATTCCGGCCGCGGTTCTTCCGAACCATAGATGGTGTCGTAAACCAGAACCACCAATAAATAGAGCAAGGTTGCCCCAATCAGCCCCTTGATCATACCAAAGCCGAAGCCGAGTACGCGATCGATCGGACCGAGCACGGATTTGCGCGACCGGGCGCCGATTGATCGGGCTACCCATCGGCCGAGAGCATAGGTCACTATCACGATAGAAGCAAAAGCCAGCACCGAAGCGCCGCTCTCGCTGCCAACCGGACCGATCAGCCGGTCCGTTATCGGCGTATGCAGCGCCCAAACGCCGATCACGACCAATATCCAGGCCATCAAAGCGAGCGCCTCCTGAACGAATCCTCTCAGGAAGCCGAGAACCGCCGCCCCGCCCATCAAAACCAGTACAAAAATATCCAGACCCGTCATCCGCTCTAGCTAGTCACGGTCGAGCATATGGTCAACGAGATTGGCGAGTTTGGCGAATTGCAATTGTTTCATGCTGCCACCCGTTTTTTCGCCGGATGCCGGTAGCAGCGCGCTGTTGAATCCGAGCTTGGACGCCTCTTTCAAACGCAGCGGTGTGCGGGCGACCGGGCGAATCTCCCCGGACAGTGCAATTTCGCCAAAAATCACCGCATCGCTGGGCATCGGACGTTCGGCATGGGCCGAAATCAGCGCTGCCGCCACCGCCAGATCGGCGGCAGGGTCGGTCAACCGATAACCACCCGCGACGTTGAGATAGACTTCCGCCCCCGAGAAACTGAGTCCGCAGCGCGCTTCCAGCACGGCCAATATCATCGCCAGTCTGGCGCTGTCCCAGCCGACCACCGAGCGCCGCGGGGTCGCGCCGCTGGCCAGCCGCACCGTTAGCGCCTGAATCTCGACCAACACCGGCCTTGTGCCTTCCAGCGCCGGAAACACGGTGGCACCGGTGACTTCCTCGTTGCGGTCGGTCAGGAACAGGGCGGAAGGATTGGAAACTTCGGTCAGCCCCGCCTCTTCCATCGCGAACACACCGATTTCATCGGTGCCGCCGAAGCGGTTCTTGATCGCGCGCAGGATCCGATATTGATGGCTGCGCTCGCCCTCGAAGCTCATCACTGTATCGACCATATGCTCGAGCACGCGCGGCCCGGCGATATTGCCGTCCTTGGTTACATGGCCGACGAGCATAACCATGGTGCCATGTTCCTTGGCGAATTTGATGATTTCCTGCGCCGAGGCGCGCACCTGACTGACCGTTCCCGGCGCGCCTTCAATGAGATCGCTGTGCATCGTCTGGATCGAATCGATCACGACAAAATCCGGTGCTTCGCGGCCCAGGGTGGTCAATATATCGCGAACAGAAGTGGCGGACGCCAGCTTGACCGGCGCCTTGCCCAACCCAAGCCGCCTTGCCCGCAGCCGCACCTGATCCGCCGCTTCCTCGCCCGAAATATAGGCCACGGAAAGCCCCGCCTCCGCCAGCCGCGCAGAAACCTGCAGCAGCAAAGTCGACTTGCCGATCCCCGGATCACCGCCCATGAGCGTTGCCGACCCGGCGACCAGACCGCCGCCGACCGCGCGGTCAAATTCGGCGATTCCGGTCTTTCTGCGTTCAGGCAGCGCAATCTCGCTATCCAACCCGACCAGCCGCACCTCGCGGCCACCGCTCTGCAAATTATGCTTCGAGGCAAACACGGTTTCGCCCGCTTCTTCGACCAGCGTATTCCACTCGCCGCAATCGGCGCACTGCCCTTCCCAGCGATGCGCGATCGAACCGCAATTCTGACAGACATATTTTCTTTTCGGTTTGGCCATGCGGCATTATCTATCAGAACAAATGTAGAACACCAGAGATTTTACCTCAAAAATTAATACAGGGTCACACGGGTCACACCCCCTAAGAGAGAAAACGAAATTAGGTTGAGATGGCCCGCGACCGGACGACCAAACTCGCGTTTTTGCGTATATGATTCTGGTGCGGGTGGCTCATGGATATGGTTTAGCAGAGTCGCCCTGATGTAGGAAAGCGCGTTTTCAGACGGCCGGTCGGCCCAGCGCCGCTGGAGGTAGCCGCCAACTCGTGGTCAGCGAGCCGAATTGCTAACCCCCGGTCTTTGCGGCAAAATCCAGATCAGGCCGATGATGGCCAAAGCCAGAACGAGGGAAGCCCCCGTGCGGCTAAGTTCCAGGCCCCCTTGCGCCATCGGCTTGTCGAGAAAGTCACCGACGACGGCACCCAAAGGCCGGGTCAATATGAAGGCCATCCAGAACAGGTAGACATGGCTTATATTGGTACGATAATAAGCGAGCGCGATCAGTGCCAGCGCTAAGCTGAAGATGACCGCCGCGCCGAGATAGCCCAGCGATCCATCCGCAACCCAGTCACCCAAGGCCGTGCCGAGTGTTTGCGAGAATGTGATGGTCAGCCAATAATAGATTTCAGCGCGGGGTTCATGCACCGAAGCGACCGAAATCGTTCCCATGGCACGATACCAGATGAACAGGGACATGAGCACCTGGGCCAGCAGTAGCAATGATCCGCCCGGATAGCCTATGGCCAGCGATCGCGTGGCATAATCGGCCATGGTGGTGCCTGCGGTGGTGGAAGCGATAATGGTCGCCCAGTAGAGCGCAGGACGAAACTGCCGCGCCCGGATTTGCCACAGCACCAGAAATATCAACAAGGTCGCGAAAATGGCGGTGCCGGCAAGATAGCCGAGATTGGCGGACATGCTGACCATGTCGCCTGCCGTCTCGCCAAATGTGGTTGCCAGTATCTTGATGATCCAGAAACCCAGCGTGATAGCCGGAACTTTGCTGAGACCGCTGGCTTGTGATGTCGTCATTTGAGATTTCCTCGCTCCATGTGGATGGCCGGGTGCGGACCACATCCACGGAAGCTAGTGTGCACGGCAGGTTTTCCCTATAAGCAGGCGCTTAAATGACGGTTGCTAAGCGAAAGTGCTATGAAACTTATGGCTATACCATATGGAAATACGGACCCTGTCAGGCCCAATCGGGAGTTGATCGCGGCCTTTGCCATTGTGGCGCTGCAAGCCGTTGCGGCGATTTTCTTTCTGGTCGACAGCATTGACGAAATCATCCTGCAGCTCGGGACTGGTATTGATGTCCCGGTCGTCCTGGAATGCCTCGTCGCAATCGCCCTGATCGCGGGTGTTGTCATGGGGGCAAGGCATACGCGCAAATTGATGGCTGAGGCACGCCGCCGGGAAGGTGCCCTGGCCATAGCCCGGGGTGCATTGGCCGAGATATTGAAATCGCGCTTTGCCGAATGGCAATTGTCGGCTGGCGAATCCGAGGTGGCGCTGTTTGCCATCAAGGGCTGCTCGGTTAGCGAGATTGCTATTTTGCGAAATACCGCCGCCGGGACGGTTCGATCGCAGCTGAGCCATATCTATACCAAGGCAGGCGTGACCAGCCAGTCGATGCTGACCTCGATATTCCTGGACGAGCTGCTCTGAAGTTGATCGGTAATGTCCTTTGGCTCATTCGCTCTTGCACCCTTTCCGCCATCCTGTAGTTAAATACATATGCGGCAGAAAGAACTCAGATTGGCCCTGATCTGCTATGGCGGCGTTAGTCTCGCCATCTATATGCACGGTATCACCAAGGAAATCTGGAAACTGGCGCAGGCGAGCCGGGATTTTCATGATGGCACGCGCATCGATCAGTGCAGCCGCGGTATTTATTATGACATATTGGAATGGCTTGAACGGGAAACCGGCACGAGACTGCGGGTGCTGCCCGACATCATCGCCGGGGCCAGCGCCGGTGGGATCAACGGGATATTTCTGGCGCAGGCCATTCTATCCGGTCAGTCGCTGGATCCGCTGACCGATTTGTGGCTCGACACCGCCGATGTCGACAAGCTGCTCGATCCCGACGCGCGGCCGCTCTCGCGTTTCTCCAAATTCTGGGCCGAACCGATTGCCTGGATGGCGCTGGGCCGCAAGGGTGGCGCAGTGGAGCAGACGGTCTCGAAGGAAGCGCGCGAAGAGGTCAAGATGAAGCTCTCGCGTTTTGTCCGGGCGCGCTGGTTCGCGCCGCCGTTTGGCGGCAAGGTGTTCAGCGGCCTGATCTGGGATGCGCTGGCAGCGGTTCGGGCGACCGAACGGGGACCCCGCCTTTTGCCGCCGGGACAGCCGCTCGATCTGTTTGTGACGGTGACCGATTTTGTCGGCCACCCCGAAAAACTGCAATTGCACAGCCCGGCGGAAGCGCTTGAGATGGAACATCGCATTACCATCGGCTTTACGACGCGGGGCAAGCGGGACGATGCGATTGCCGATCCGGCGGCGCTGACCTTTGCCGGGCGTGCGACCGCCAGTTTTCCGGGCGCCTTCCCGCCGTTTACGGTGCGGGAACTGGACGAGCTACTCGCGGACAGGGAATATGTCTGGGAGGGGCGTTCGGCCTTTCTGAAGCGCGTGCTGCCCAATCAGTTTCGCGCCGGGACGGCGGAGGATACGGTGCTGATCGATGGCTCGGTGCTCGCCAATGCGCCCTTTGCCCAGGCGATCGAAGCGCTGAAGAACCGGCCGGCGAAACGGCAAGTGGATCGGCGCTTTGTCTATATTGATCCGCGCCCCGATCTCGACGTGGCGAAAAGCGACAAGGCGATGCGCCGCCTGCAAGCCGCGCAGGAAGCCGAAGACGAGTCGCTGCCCGGTTTCTTCTCGACGATTTTCGGGGCAATCTCCAATATCCCGCGCGAGCAGCCGATCCGCGACAGTCTCAATGCCATTGCCGGGCGGTCCAACCGGATCATCCAGATGCGGCTGATCACCGAGAATTTGCGCGGTGAAGTGGAACAGCATGTCGAAGGCCTTTTTGGACGCACCTTCTTTCTCGACCGGCCGACCGCCGCGCGCGTGGCAGCATGGCGGCGCAAGTCGCGGGACAAGGCCGCCAAGCTGGCGGGATTTTCGTATAGCGCATATGGTCATCTCCGGCTGGCGACGGTGATCGAGGATATTGCCAATACGGTCCGGCGCACCAAAGCCGATCCCAATGCCCATAATCACCCCGGTTTGCGCGATGCCCTTTGGGCCGAGATCCGCAGGCTTGGCGTTGACAATATCGGGCTGAAAAGCGGCGGTCCGACCAAGCTGGCCGCTGAATTTTTCCGACAGCATGATCTCGGTTTCAGGGTGCGCCGGCTGCGTCTTCTCGCCCGGCAACTGGCCGAAGACCTCGATCGCGCCGACCCCGCTGATTACGAAGTCATGGAGGCGATGCACGACGTTATCTATGACTGCCTTTCGCTTTATATTGAGCGCGAGACGATCGACTATCTCGGCGATGATTTCGTCAGCTTTGCCGAACTCGCCGAAGAACGCCCCGGACCGATGCTCGAGGCGCTGGCCAAGGCCCGCGATCTGACCGCAGCCGACGCGATTGTCGATGCCAAGCTGGCGACCGCGCTGGCGATGATACCGAAGGCGGAGAAGCGCTCAATGCTGCTCGCCTTCCTCGGTTTCCCGTTCTACGACATTGCCACATTGCCGCTGCTGCAAGGCGAAGGGCTGGACGAGTTTGACCCGATCAAGGTTGACCGCATCTCGCCCGAAGACGCCAAGGCGATCCGCAAAGGCGGCGTTGCGGCGACGCTAAAGGGCATCGAATTCAACAATTTCGGCGCCTTTTTCAGCCGAACCTACCGCGAGAATGACTATCTCTGGGGCCGCTTGCATGGCGCGGAACGGATGATCGATATCATCTTCTCCACCCTGCCCGAGTCCAAGCGACCCGATGGCGAAACGGTGCTGGGGTTCAAGAAAACCATCTTCCGGAAAATCGTCGACGAAGAGGAGCCGCGGCTGACCAAGGTCGGGCCGCTGATCGCCTCTCTCCGCGAAGAAATCGAGAATGCTACGCTCTAGCTAGTGCGCATGGTCCTCGGCATGATCCGGTTTTTGCAGGCTCTTGTAAACCGCCTCGACAAACGCATCGCCCTTGATGAAGGCATCCGGGTTGACGTCCCATTGTGCAGCCGGTTTCATCGCCTGCACTTGCTGCAATGACTTGCCCTCACCCTGGGCTTTTTCGACCGCAGCGATGACCGTTTTCATCATGTCACGATAGGCGATCAGGTCTGCCTTGTTCGCCATCGGTCCATGGCCGGGAATGATCTTTGTGTCGTCATCGACCATCGCCAGCACCTTGTCCGCCGCTGCCAGTATGCCGCGCGCATTGCCGCCGCTGCTCAGGTCGATAAACGGCAGCGTGACCTGGTTGAAAAACAGATCACCCATGTGCACCACGTTGGCATTCTTCCAGAAGACGATGCTGTCGCCGTCGGTATGGGCATGTTTCATATGCTGTACGCGGATCTCGTCGCCGTTCAGGTGAAGCTTGATCCCGTCATGATAGGTAATCACAGGCAAGGCTTCCGGAGCAGCCGGTGGGACCGTGTCATTGCCCTTGATCAGGCGATCGCGGACATGGTCCTGGGCCATGATCAGCACGCCGGTCTGGCCGAGATTCTCGTTACCGCCGGTATGGTCATAGTGCCAGTGGGTGTTGATCAGATATTTCACCGGGCTGGCGCCGAGATCTTTCACTGCGGCCTGGATCCTGGCGGTCAGCGGCGCGAATTGGTCGTCGATCAGGACGGTGCCATCCGGGCCATAAGAGACGCCGATATTCCCGCCGGCGCCGAACAATACGGCAATCCCATCGGCCAATGGCTCGGCCTTGATCTCGACCTTGGCGAACCGGTCAGCTTCCTGGGCGTTGCTTTCGCTGCAGGCGGAGAGAACCAAGGGGGATGCTGCTAGCAGAAGGGCTGCGAAGGGTCGGGATATAGATTTTGGCATGTGGGTGGTCTCCTGTTTTTTCTCGTCAGGCCGGTGTTTATAGTCGGCTATCGGTTATGCCTGCTCGGTTGGTTTTGGCCCCAGCCTTCGCTGGGGTGAAGGATTATCATCGCGGCTTAGCATCGAACACCGAGCGCCGCTATCCCTTGGCAAAAAACATCAGGTTGACCAGCCGGCCATCCTGCGCGCTCTTGCCAAAGGCCTCGCCGCTATTGTGAAACATCCATGGGCTGAACAAGATCAGCCGGTTGAAGCGCATAGGCACGGTCATCACCTTGGTCCATTGCGCGGGATGGTTGGTGTCCTTGTTCACCACGTCCTCGATCAGCGCGTTGATGTCATTATAGCCTGTTTGCTGGATCGACAGGAGATCGGTGGGCACGCGCTCCAGCCCGGTGCGCTTGTGGCGGAAAAAATCAGTCCCGCCCTTGCAATGTTCGGGCAGCGAGAGATAGAGAATGCCGGAATAGAAGGCGGGATCGATATGCACGCCGCTGCGGCCCTTGTCGCCTTTCAGGGTGATCCGGCAATGCAAATGGCTGGTATTGGGCGCGGCCTTGACCGGAGCATTGATTATCCCCGCGATGCGTTCGTTGAGTCCCTGAATTTCCAGCGGCTTGGTCGAGATATGGCCCGGATAATTGCCATGCTTGTTGCCGGGATCATAGTTGAGCGCCAATGCGGCGTTGCGAGCGGCCAGCGGGTCGGCGATAAAATCGTCGAGAATGAGCAGCGACGGCAGCATTAGCAACCTGCCGGGGCGGATTTTGAAAGGCTGTTCATTTCAGCAACCCGTTTGCTGATAAACTTTACAAACTTTACAGGGTTAAAGAATGAATCCGAAGGCTCGGCTTGTCTACGCAAATCGACCTTCAACCCACTGGCAAGGCGAGAAAAAGAGCGAAGAGAAACTGTGTCAGCCATTTTCAAACCTTATCACGAACTTCGGCCTGTAGGACATCATTTTATTGTCAAAGCCCGGTGCCTTCATGCGCTTTCATCCGTAGTGCAGCGATTTAGAGGCTAATCTTTTTGCCCGGCAAAACCGCCTTCAACAATCGCGCCGACCCTGCTCATGAATTCCATGCCATTGGCTATCTCTTCATCCGTCAGCTTGTTCGAGATTAGCTCGATGAAGGCCTCTGTCCTTTCCATCATCTGATTCACGGTCGATTGCCCCTTTTTTGTCAGCCGAATTATTTTTTCGCGGGCCGATGCTTTGCTTTCCTTGATGGAAATAAGATTCAGATCCTTGTCCGCCATCGCGCGCAGCACTTTGGAAATCGCCGGACTGCCGAGCTCATACCATTCGCCAATCAGCCGTTCGATGGTCTTCCGGTGAATCGTATGACCATCCTCGCCCTTGGAATGGATGATCCACAAGATCACCGTCTGGTGCCTGGTCAGATTGGGACCGCTCAGATGTTTTTCGACCGCCATGCCGACCGAATAGTGAAAGGGATAGAATAGCTTGAGGAAGTTTTGCGGCGCGGTTTCCCGTTTTATCGGATAATCTATGCCGAAATCAGATTGCTGCGTCACTCGAAACTCCATCATTGGGCTTTTCGCCCGGCATCATCGTCCATTACCGACCTGCTAGATGAACGAATATCCAGTGAAAGTCTAATCTTCTCGGTTTAAAATTCTACCCTTCTTGGCATTAGATTTAAAATTGCTTCCTTTGGAGGACGAGGTTGATGGCCATCGATTGTTCAGTTTTTTTATTTATAATCAATGTGTTAAACGTCGATCGCCCAGGGTCGATTCAGATCAGTTGACAAATATATTCTTCGCTCCTTATTATGTCTCACGGACACAATGTCCTAACGACATATAAAATATCAAGGATTGAGGATATATGAAACCCGCGTTTAGCGCCGACCAGTTGAGCCGTCCGGAGGTTATCCGAAATCCCTATCCTTATTATGATCTGCTGCGGGACCAATCGCCGTTGTTCGGCTATCGTGACTTTCCGCCCGGAACGATGCCAGGCGTTGATGAGCCTAAACCGTCCTGGGTTGTGCTCAATTTTGACCATGTCGCCGCTGTGGCCTGGGATCATGACAGCTTCTCCTCCCGTGACAGCTTGCAGGAAGAATCCTCCGCGCCCTCCCTGATGCTGGTCAATCATGATCGGCCGGAACACACGCGGCTCCGCAAAATTGCTGCCAAGGTTTTTCAACCGTCTTCGATCAAATCTCTGACCCCGGCGGTAGATGAACTGGTTGCGGCCTGCATGGACGATTTCTTTGTTGCCGATCAGCCGGTGGATGTGATGGCCGATTATTGCGCGATGCTGCCGAGCAGAGTGATGGCCTTTCTGTTTGGCATGCCCGCAGATATGGACCGGGATGTGCGCAACTGGGCAACCGCCTTCATGCTGTCCGCCGACATAAGCCCCGAGGAACGACAAGCCCATAATGTCGAAGCAATGGCCTTTTTTGCACGCCATGTGCAAGAGCAGATGGACCGGATTGCAAGAGGCGAGGAAACGCCGGGTCCCTTGCTCAACGCGTTCATTCGAACCGAGGTGGACGGAGACCGCCTGTCCTTCGACGAAATCGTCCGCTTCTGCATGACCGCAACGGTTGCCGGGGCGGAGACAACATCCTTCTATCTCGGCAATCTGATCGCCGTGTTCGCCGATTTTCCGGATATCTGGCAGGGCTTTGTCGAGGACCCGGCGCTGTTCGATGCGATCTACAAGGAAACCCTGCGCTTTCACGGTCCGCCGCAACGGCTGTTTCGGGTCGCGACGCGGGATATCAGCATCGGGGGTGCCGCCATCAAGCGCGGTGACTGGGTTGCCTGCTTTTTCGGCGCGGCCAATTATGATCCGGAGACTTTCCCGGAACCCTATGAGTTTCAACTGAACCGCAAAAATGCCAGCCGCCATATGAGCTTTGGTTATGGCATTCATCGCTGTCTTGGCGCGCCACTGGCGCAACTGGAAGCGGAGTCCACTGCGCGCATGCTGCGGGAACGATACACGCAGATTGAACGTGCGGGCGAAGCTGTCTGGCAGGATGTCAGCCTGCTGAATCATGGCCTAAAAAGCAATCCGGTGATTTTCCGCGCCCGGGATTAGCCCACTCAGATTTTCAAAAAAGAACGGTGAACAAAATCACCGAAACAGGGAGGAAGACATGAACATTCGAAACAACAAGCAGGCAGTGCTGGCAACGGCAAGCCTGCTCGCCATCATGGTAGCACCAGCGCCGCTTTACGCCCAGCAAGATGCGAGTGATGAAGTGCAGGAAAGCTCTAGCGACGTTATCATTGTCACGGCCAACCGCCGCGAAGAATCGATACAGGACGCGCCGATGGCGATTACCGCTTTCGGGGGCGATGAACTCGCCAACCGGTCGATCACCTCGATCGAGCAAGTGGGCGCGATTGCACCCGGTGTCCAGATCTCGACCTATCAGGGCGACACGTCGATCTTCATCCGGGGTATCGGCACGCCGACGATCATCGCAGGTACCGACAGCTCTACCGCGACCTACATTGATGGCGTCTATATCAGCCGCCCGGCCGCCATTGGTCCGTTATTCTTTGACATCGAGCGGATCGAAGTGCTGCGCGGACCGCAGGGCACCCTCTATGGCCGCAACGCCACCGGCGGGGCGGTCAATATCGTCACCAACCGTCCGACCGACGTTCTGGAGGGCAATCTGCAGCTGACGGTCGGAAATTATGACCGCTTTCGTCTCGCCGGCGCGCTGAGCGGGCCGATAAACGATTCGATCCGCGCGCGCCTCGCTTTCCAGTGGGAGGATCGCGGAGGATACGCGACCGTGACCCGGCCGGACAACAGCACCGAGAAGGTGGAAGACAAGGAGGATTATTCTATCCGGCTTACGGTGGAGGCTGATCTCTCTCCCGATGCCATGTTGACGCTGAACGGCGACTATTATCACGCCGACGACAAGGCCAACGCCTATTTTTATGCCAGCGCCGGCTATGCTGAGGAAATTCCCGGCTGGTATGGCACCCGAGAGGGATCACAGACCCTGCCCTATTTCGGAATGAAAAATGCGGGCCGCGTTTCCGCCGCCGCTTCCAGGGATATTTTTGCCGATGTGCCCTATTTCAACAAGGTCGAGAATTGGGGTCTCGGTGCGACGCTCGACTGGGATATCTCTGACTATAATCTGAAAGTGATCGGGAGCTATCGGGACACCAACCCGGTTTCCCAGAATGAATTTGATCTGTCTGACGCCTACGTCAATTATGTCGGTCGCGAAGAGGATCATTGGCAATGGAGCGGCGAAGTGCAGCTGAGTTCGCCGGTCGACAAGCCCTTTTCCTGGATCGCGGGCGCCTATTATTTCGAAGAGCGCAATATCATCGACAATGATATTTTCGGCAATTTCTGGGAGCCTATTCTGATTCAGGGCTTCATGGATCTGCAGGCGGCTGGTGTGCTGCCACCGTTCCCGGTGGTTTTTCCCAATACCGACCTGTGCTGCGAACTGCATCTGAGCGGCGAACAGGACACCAAGGCCTGGGCCGCCTATCTCGATACGCAGTGGGATGTGTCGGATCAGATCACGATTCGGCTGGGCGGGCGCTACAGCGAGGAGCGGCGCGACGGGCGGCAGAATTTTGATCTGGTGATGCTGCCGGACGTCCGCATTGCCCCGAACACGATATTCTTTCCCAATGCGATCAGCGAAGACCGGGCGACGGCCCAGCCGGATCCGTTCGGCTTCGTCATCGCACCGGTCAATGGCCCGACGACCTTCCGCGCCTTCACGCCGAAGCTGGGGATTGATTTCAAACCGACCGACGATGTGTTGCTTTATGCATCGGTGCAACGCGGTTTCAAAAGCGGCGGCTACAATATTGGCAGCAGCCAGCGTGACCCGTTCGAACCGGAAAAAATCTGGTCTTATGAAATTGGCGCGCGCACCGAGTTGCTGGACCGCGCCCTGCTGCTCAACGCATCGGCCTTCTGGTATGATTATACCAACTTGCAGGCACAGGACAGCGTCGGCAACCAGCCGATCATTCGCAACGTCGGCAAGGCACGCGTGCGCGGTTTTGAAGTCGAAACGGTGGCCCGCCCCACGGACTTCCTGAGGCTGGAAGGTGCGGTCACTTATGTCGATGCGCAATTCACCGAGGGGCAATTGACCGAAGCGCTGCGCCCTGCCCCGCTGGCCCAGGCCCCGGGTTCCCTGCTCCGGGATCTGGATGGCTTGCGCCTGCCGCGGGCACCGCGCTGGAAGTTCAGTATTGCCGGTCAGGTCGAGCAACCAATGGGCGATGCTGGCCGAGTGACAGCCCGCGCGGAATATCACTGGCAGAGCAAGATCTACTTCACCGTGTTCAACATCGATGCGGCATCGCAGGAAAGCTATGGCCTGCTTCGCGCCAGCCTCGGGTTCACCAGCGCCGACGATAAGTGGAGCGTCCGGCTGTTCGGCGACAATCTGACCGGCGAGACCTATTTCACCAATCAGATCCTTACCGGCACCGTCTATGGCGCCGAATTTGTCGGGCCTCTGGGAACACCGCGGACCTACGGTGTCGATCTGCGGTTCAACTTCTGATGCCAGCGATAGAAATTATGGAAAGGGAGACGATCCGATGACCGCGCCAATTGATGTTACCAAGAATGTCTTCGCCGCCTTTGGTGCCGCTGACGTCGATACGATTGTCCAGTGGCTCCACCGCGATGTGCGGATCGAATTTTACGGACCCGAAGTCATTCCCTATGCAGGGACCTACAACGGCCTCCAACAGGCGCGCGGTTTTTTCGAAACCGTATTGTCCTCGGTCGACATCCATCAGTTCGATCCGGAAGCGTTCATCTGCGAAGGCGACAAGGTCGTAGTCACCGGCCATTTGCGGCCGACCGCCCGCTCCACCGGCAAGACGATCGAGTCCGACTTCGTGCATGTCATCACAGTCGCGGATGAAAAATGGCTGCTGTTCCGGGATTTTATGAACACGGTCGAGGCCGCGAACGCTTTTTCTTCATAGACTCATTAAGTGATCGCCGATCTTGCCGTTATTAGACCAGATTGATGATTGAGCGGAAATATTCCCCTTCGAACTGGTTCTTGTCCCACCCCGGGCCCGTTCGATTCAGTGATGACCTCCACTAGTAAACGCATCGATGCAGCGGGTCGGGTTGGCTGGTCCCTTCCTGACCCGCTAACTCTCTCCGGCATATTGCCGCTCGGCTTCAGCGCCACTGGCGGTCTGGTATCACGGACTGGAAATCACGCGAAAGAAACTGATATTACATCAATTTTATCAGCGAGTTGCTTAGCCCGACAATGACTGCCGATATCCGATCATTGACGTGCAGTTTCTTGAACAGCCGCCGAATATAGGAGTCGACCGTCGCTTGCGAAATATCCAATATGATCGCCATGTCGGAATTCGATTTACCGCGAGAAATCCAGTATAATACCTGACTTTCCCGCTCCGAAAGCGGCGGTTCGCCATCACCGCTCTGATTGATAATCGTGCATATTCTGCGGTGGCATGATTCCGCGATGCTGATCAGCGGCGCGATGGTCGATTCATCTTTCTCCGCCATATGCCTGCCAAAGTTCATCGAGAAATAGGAATTCCTGCTGTTCGGGCCGAACAGGGGAACGGCGACGCCGTCGACAAAACCGAGGCTGATCGCTTTCTCGACATAGGCGCGGTGCTTCGCCGTCAATTTTTGACCGGCAACCGCCTGTTGCCAGGTCATCATATGACCCGCAGCCATTACATGGTCTGGAATCGGATCCGACTCCAGGATTTCCGGGTCCAGGTAAATCGCCATGATTTGTTCCGGATATCCGAAATGAAATACCGACGACCGCTGCGAGACCTGCGAGTAGAACGGCGGGGTAATATGATAGGTCAGCGCCTTCACGCCCTTGGCCATCAATTGCCGCGAGAGTTCGTTCAGCTGCGACGAAACCGAATATCCCTCACTGACCGGATCGTAATTGAAGACCACGCACTTGCCACACATTTCTAGCGGGTAGATTTTGACGCATCACCCGGGTTTGCCATTACTCCCGAGAATAGAAAGAAAGCAATCGGTAGATTATAGATGAAGCATGCCGATTGGATAGGACAAAAGTGCCATCGGTCGCGGGAGCCGTTTGCCGGCTTGGAAAGGGCTCTCAGCGCGTGTCACGTGGTAGCGTGACGTGTGTGCCGCCGATATGCATCATAGGGAACGGTCGTAGTAGTATCATGAACAGAGTAGAGTAGTAAAATATGCTTTCCGAAATAGAACGAATTTTTCCAACTATTTGTACCAATATGAAAATTGATATTAATGGCCTGATTGCGATCAGAAAAAGTCGCAGTAAATTATTTAATGAAACATATTTTTCAAATAAGTTCTGGGACATCATATTGTTGCTATATGGCAGCGAAATAAATGAACATCCGGTCGATGCCAAAGCAATAGCTGCAAATCTCGAGATCGGCGAAGCATCGGCGATGCGCTATCTGCAGGCGCTGTTTGCCGACGATATTATTTGTGCTGATAACGGAACAGCGTCGAAACCCTTCAATCTCGCGGAGGACAGCCTGTCGCTGACCGCGCGCGGGTTCGAAAATGCGGCGACGGTAATTCAGCAAATGCGCATGGTCTTTGCAACAAGCACAAAGCCCTGATCACGACTTCAGTCGGTCAGGTCTTCCCAGGCATCTTTGAGCTTACCGAAAAAGCCGGTTGAATTCGGGGTCTCGTCGCCGGTTTCGGTTTCCTGGAAATCGCGCAATATTTGCCGCTGCTGTTTCGACAATTTGGTCGGTGTCTCGACTTCGATCTGGACCACCATGTCACCATTACCGCGTCCGCGCAGGACCGGCATGCCGGCACCGCGCTGATGGATCTGCTTGCCGCTCTGGATGCCGGCCGGAATGCGGATGGCATGCTTTTCACCGTCGAGACCGGGAATGGTAATTTCCCCGCCGAGCGCCGCCAGCGTGAAGCTGATCGGAGCACGGGTGAACAAGGTGGTGCCTTCGCGTTCGAAAATATTGTGCCGGATGAGGTGGATGAAAATGTAGAGGTCGCCAGCCGGGGCACCGCGCGCGCCCGCCTCGCCCTTGCCGGACAGACGGATCCGGGTGCCGGTGTCGACACCAGCCGGAATTTCCACTTCCAGCGACTGCGGCTTGTCCACCCGGCCCTCGCCGTAGCAGACATGACACGGGCTCTCGATCACTTCGCCGCGACCCTGACAGCTGGCGCAGGTGCGTTCCACCACGAAAAAACCTTGCTGGGCCCGCACTTTACCATGACCATGACAGGTCGTGCAGCGCTGGACGCCGGTACCCGGTTCTGCGCCGGAGCCGTCGCATTCCTCGCAACCGACCGACACATCAATTTCGATTTCGGTATGCTTGCCGTGATAGGCCTCTTCCAGCGTGATTTCCATGTCGAAGCGCAAATCAGCGCCCCG
This sequence comes from Sphingomonadales bacterium, assembly GCA_024636595.1. GTDB lineage: Bacteria > Pseudomonadota > Alphaproteobacteria > Sphingomonadales > Sphingomonadaceae > Parasphingorhabdus. Next base: position 30,765 of record JAGXGT010000151.1, read on the forward strand.
CGCAGGGCCGCGTTGCTGCTGCTGGCCGCCAAAGCCGCCACCAGCGCCGCCGCCAAAGATCGTTTCGAAAATATCGCCAATATCATTGAAGGCTGCGCCGCCAAAACCACCGCCGCCGCCAGCATTATTGCCGCCGCCATTGGTGAAGGCTGCATGACCATAGCGGTCATAAGCCGCGCGTTTCTGCGGGTCCTTCAATACGTCATAGGCTTCGCTGATCGTCTTGAACTTGGCTTCTGCTTCGGCATCGCCGGGATTTTTGTCCGGGTGCCACTGCATCGCCAGCTTGCGATAGGACGATTTCAACGTCGCGCCATCACGATCGCGCGAGACGTTCAATTGTTCATAATAATCGATTTCGGATGCCATACTCATGCTTCCCCCAAAGCGAGAGGACCGTCGTCGCGGCACAAACGAGAGCCGCCGGAATCAAATCCAGCGGCCCCATCTATGCGCGAGCGACGTTCCAAGTTTTACTCAGCCGCCTTGGCGTCATCTTTCTTGTCTGCGTCATCGGAGTCATCCACTTCGGAAAACTCTGCATCGACAACATCATCGTCAGCGGCCTTGGCTGCTGCATCTGCGGCAGCCGCATCGCCAGCGTCGCCACCAGCGGCCTGCTCGGCTTCATAGATCTTCTGACCCATTTGCATGGAAACCTGTGCCAGCGCTTCCGACTTGGTCTTCATCGCTTCAGGATCGCCACCTTCGATAGCTTCCTTGGTTTCCTTGACCGCCGCTTCGATCTGGCCTTTCAGATCGGCGTCAATCTTGTCGCCATGCTCTTCCAGCTGCTTCTCGGTGGTGTGGACCAGACTTTCCGCATTGTTCTTGGCTTCCGCCTCGGCCCGCCGCTTCTTGTCTTCTTCGGCAAATTTCTCCGCGTCCTGAACCATCTGGTGGATATCACTATCGC
>JAGXGT010000152.1 GCA_024636595.1 Sphingomonadales bacterium
CAGTAATCCCGATTTCCACTCTCGCTTCCTCTCCCAGCCCATGGTGGGTGGTCGAGGATGGATGGCACATCAACGAACGGCTGTCGCCGATATTGTTGGATATATCGATCAAATTCAAGGCGTTGAGCAAACCGTGCGCCTGTTTCCGCCCACCGCCGACATAGAGCGAGAAGATCGGTCCGGCGGCTTCCATCTGGCTCATCGCCAGAACATGCTGGGGGTGGCTGGGCAGGCCCGGATGCAAGATTTTCTCTACCCGCTGCTCTAAAAACTTGCCCACTTCGACCGCATTATTGCTCTGGCGGCGGATGCGCAGGTCGAGCGTCTCCAGCCCCTTGAGCACCACCCACGCGTTGAACGCACTCAATGTCGGCCCGGTATTACGGGTGAAGGCGAGCAAGGTTTCCTCGATAAATTCCTCGCTGCCGCAGACCGCACCCGCCAGGACGCGCCCCTGCCCGTCCATCATCTTCGTGGCGCTATAGGCAACCACGTCTGCGCCATATTCCATTGGCCGCTGCAGCACATTGGTGGCGAATGCATTGTCGACGACGCTGGTGATGCCCTTGGCCCGCGCAAGATCGCAAACGCTGCGGATATCGATCACATCCATGGTCGGATTGGCCGGGGTTTCGAAAAAGAAGACCTTGGTCTTAGGCGTGATCGCCTGTTCCCAATTGTCCATATCGCGGCCGTCTACCACGGTAGTCTCAATCCCGAATTTGGGCAGCAGTGTATCGGTCAGCCAGCGGCAGGATCCGAACAGGGCGCGGCTGGCGACAACATGGTCGCCTGCCTCAAGTTGACAGAGCAAGGCCGCGGTCATCGCTGCCATGCCCGATGCGGTGGCGCGGCAAGCGTCCGCGCCCTCCATGATCGCAATCCGCTCTTCCAGCATCTGCACCGTCGGATTTTGCAGCCGGCTGTAAGTCATGCCGTCCTGCTCACCGGCAAAACGGGCCGCCGCATCCTCGGCGCAGTCGTAGCTATAGCCCGAAGTCAGAAACAGCGCTTCGGAAGTCTCGCCAAATTCACTGCGCATCGTGCCGCTACGGATCGCCTGGGTTGCCGGGCGCCACTTCTTGGTAATCTCGCGGTTCTGGCCGGTATTTCTTTTCATTCCATCGCTTCCGATTCTAGTCTGTTTGTTAGCTTAGGGGTGTTTGTCCCGCCAGAACAGCAGCAACCATCGACTGATCGATATTGCCGCCACTCAGGATCGCCGCCACCCGCTTGCCTCTCACCTGTTCCTTTTCTCTCATCATCCCTGCCAAGGCTACGGCTCCCGCGCCTTCAGCGAGATTGTGAGTGTCCTGCCAAATGATACGTATCGCATCTGCAATCGCCTCATCATCAACCGTGACAATATGATCAACATGCTGGCTATACATGGCAAAGGCTTCTCCATCCGGCATGCGGACAGCAACCCCGTCAGCGAACGTATCGGCCTTTCCCGCGGCCGCAATCTTTCCCGTTTCAAAGCCAAGTTTCGCCGCCGGTGCTCGATCAGAAATCACACCGATCACCTTTGTTGTCAGCCCCAGAGCATCGCGAGCGGCAATTGTCCCACAAATGCCCGATCCATTACCGATCGGAACGTAAACAGCATCGAGAGCGCCTGCTGCGTCAAACAGCTCAAGACCGTAGCTAGCCACGCCAAGTACAATCGCCGAATGGAACGCCGAGACAAGTTTCAAGTTGCGCTCACCAGCCAGTTGACAGGCATAGTCCGCCGCTTCGTTATAATCTTGTCCATATTCGATGAGTTCGGCGCCAAATCCGCGCATGGCCGTATTTTTCTCGATCGAATTCCCGTGAGGCACAACAATGACCGCCTGCAAACCTGCTGCTCGAGCGGCTCGGGCCTGTGCCTGGCCATGATTGCCGCGGGTTGCCGTTACGATCCCGGAAACATCGGGATGTGCGCGAACCAGCCAGTCCATAAAAGTGATGCCACCGCGAATTTTAAACGCCCCCGTCGGCGTGTGATTTTCGTGCTTCAACCAGACTTCTGCATCCATCCTGTCGCCGAGCAGCGGCCATGCATATTGCGGTGTCGGCGGCATTTCCTGATACACCCGTTCTGCAGCGCCGCGCAATTCTCCAAGGGAATATAGAGGCTTGCTCATGAAAGCTGCGCGACAATAGCATCGCCGATTTCTGTGGTGGACGCCTTACCGCCCAGATCATGGCCGAGGACGCCCTGCGCCAGAACGGCGGCTACCGCTGCTTCGATCCGGCTGGCCTCGGCCTCCATGGCAAAACTGTGCCGCAACATCATCGCGGCGGACAATATCATCGCGGAAGGATTGGCAATGCCCTGCCCGGCAATATCCGGCGCGCTGCCGTGAATCGGCTCGTAGAGGCCCTTCGTGCCCTCCCCCAGCGAAGCGGACGCCAGCAGACCGATCGAACCGACGCACATGCTCGCCTGATCGGAGAGTATGTCGCCGAACAGATTGCCGGTCACCACCACGTCAAACTGGCCGGGATTGCGCACCAGCTGCATCGCGGCATTGTCGACATACATATGGCTCAGTTCAACATCGGGATATTCGGCGGACACCTCGATCATCACGTCGCGCCACAATTGCGAGGTTTCCAACACATTGGCCTTGTCGACCGAACAGAGCCGCTTGCCACGAACCATCGCGGTCTTGAACGCGACATGGGCGATGCGCCGGACTTCGCCCTCGTTGTAAGACATGATATCATAGCCTTCGCGCAGGCCATCAGCGGTCTTACGCATGCCCTTTTCGCCGAAATAGACATCGCCGTTCAATTCGCGGACGATAACAACATCGATGGTGCGGGCGATTTCCGGTTTGAGACCGGACGCGTCCTCCATCCCCGGAAACATTTTGGCGGGCCGCAGATTGGCGAAGGTCTGCATTTCCTTGCGCAGGCCGAGCACCGCCTGCTCGGGGCGCAAATGGCGTTCCAGATTATCGCAGGAAGGATCACCGACCGCGCCGAACAAAACAGCATCGGCCGACTTGGCCAGTGCCACCGTTTCCTGCGGCAGCGGATGGCCATGGTTGCGATAGGCAACGCCGCCGACATCAGCATGCTCAAGACGCAGATTCGGCAAGTCCATCGCCTCGAGCACGCGCAGTGCCTCGACCATGATTTCCTGACCAATACCGTCGCCGGCGAGCACTGCGATATGCATGAAACATCCTTTGTATAAGCGCGCCGTTCCTGCCGAGAATCACGCGCTTACGCAACCACCCTTTTTAGCCGATCGACCAATACCGACCGCGCTGCCATCACATCCTTGCGCCGGTCTTCAAAGAAATGGCGCTTCAGGAAAAAGCCGGTGACGCGCAGGCCGTCGAATATATCATCCCATTCGGGGGCAACGGGTTCTTTCAGAAAAGCCGGGAGCGGCAACAGGCGCTCCTTATATTCCTGTCCTGCAAAAGCGCTGACCGCCATTGCGCTTTTGGGACTGATATAGACCAGATCATCTTCCGAACCAGTCACAGCGCATCTATCCAGCGTCAGACCAAAGCCCAGTTCCGAAAGCAATAGCAGCTCGTAGCGCACCAGAGCGACTGCCCAGCCCTTCGCCGAGGGCGCGCTGCAAATGGCGTCGAGCAAGGCGGACAAGGCGGAATGGAGCGGTGGATAATTCTGTTCCTCCGGCAATACCGCTGCGGTCAAAGCGGTCACCCAGTCCAGCGCCGCGCTGGCCAGCGGTTCACCGAGAAACGGCCCCCGGCTGAGCTGCAGTTCCGCCGTCATCGATGCCAGCTGATCCTCGGTCCGCGCCCGGTAATCGGCCTGCGCGATGTTGGAAGGGATCAGAACCGGTCGCATCACGCGCGAATGCGCGCCCCGCACATAGCCCGACACCAGACCATTTTCGGGCGTCAGCGAACGCACCACCGCGCCATGCTCGCCATGCGACTTGACCGAACAGATGATCGCCGAGGTGCGGAGGTGAGGCAATTCATTCTACCGATGGATATTTTCGACTGGTATGCAATATTGCTTCGATCAGAATATTATCCGGTTTTCCGCCAAAGCCGAGACGATAGACAACTACATAAGGCAGCCCGCTGACGGACAACTCGAAGGTATTCTCAATTCTGCCGACTGTTCCTAACTGAGGAAAGTCAGCCAAAATCTCAATATTTTGCCGAAGTCGGGCAATGATCCGAAAGGCCGCTGCAGGACTGTCTTTCGCGATCCAGTCGAATATATCTTTAAGGTCTTTGAGTGCGCCGGATGAGAATTCAATCATCTAGGCCAAGTGCATTCCATACTTCTTCGGCTTGATATATTTTCGCGCCGTTATCCGTGTCATCCATCGAACTTTTGACTTTGTTTCGGAACCAGGCATCATACCCAGGATCCGGTTTTTCGCCCGTAACAGTGGCCTTTACAGCATCAGTCTTGCGTTGCTCGTTCATAGGCTTGATATTATCATGGCATCTCGATTGAGGCAACAAACTCCACTATCCATGGAAATAATCGTAGATTTTCTGCGCCACGGTCGCCGAGACACCCGGCGCGCCTTGCAGATCATCGAGCGAGGCATTTTTCACCGCTCGAGCCGTACCAAAATGCAGCAACAGCGCCTTTTTCCGGGACGGGCCGATACCGGGCACATCATCCAGCGAACTGTGACCGACCGATTTGGCGCGTCTGGTCCGATGCGCGCCGATCGCGAACCGGTGGGCCTCGTCGCGCAGCCGCTGGAGATAGAAAAGCACCGGGCTGTTCATTGGCAGGTTGATCATCCGGCCATCGGGAAGATGAAAGGTTTCCCGTCCCGCATTTCGATCCGGGCCTTTCGACACACCGATCATCATGACATCCTCGACGCCAATCTCTGCCAGCGCATCGCGCGCCGCGCTCATCTGCCCCTTGCCGCCGTCGATCAGCACCAGATCGGGCCATTCGCCCTTGTCGCGGTCCGGATCCTCCTTTTGCGCCCGGGAGAAGCGCCGTTCCAGCACTTCGCGCATCATCGCAAAATCGTCGCCGGGCGCGATATCCGGATTTTTGATATTGAACTTGCGATAGGCGTTCTTGCGGAAACCCTCGGGTCCGGCAACGACCATACCGCCCACCGTATTAGTGCCCTGAATATGGCTGTTATCGTATATTTCGATCCGGTCCGGCACCGCATCCAGCTCCAGCAATTCGACCATCTCCCGCATGATCCGGGCCTGGGTCGAGGTTTCAGCCAACCGCCGGTCGAGCGCTTCTTCGGCATTGCGACTGGCCTGCGTCAACAGCTTCCGGCGATCACCGCGCTGCGGTTTCGAAACGCTCACCCGATAGTCGGCCTTGGTGCTCAGCGCCTCGGCGAGCAGTTCCGCGTCGGGCAATTCCCGGTCGAGCAACACCAGTTTCGGCGGCGGCATCTGATCGTAGAACTGCATCAGGAAGCTGGAGAAGACCTCCTCGATTGCGACATTGGTGGTATGCGCCGGGAAGAAGCTGCGATGCCCCCAATTCTGCCCGCCACGGATGAAGAAGGCCTGGACACAGACGCTGGAGCCCTTTGCCGCCAATGCAAAAATATCGGCGTCCGGCAAACCCGCCGCATTGATCGCCTGATTGCCCTGGATGAAGGTCAGCGCCTTCAGCCGGTCGCGATAGATCGCCGCCATCTCGAAATCGAGATTCCCGGCCGCCTGTTCCATCGCTCCGCCCAGCTTGTGCTGCACGTCGGTCGACTTGCCGCATAGAAAATCACGCGCATCATCGACCAGCTCCGCATAATCTTCCTTGCCGATCCGGTCGACGCAGGGCGCCGAGCAGCGTTTGATTTGATAGAGCAGACAGGGCCGCGACCGGTTGTTGAAGAAGCTGTCGGTGCAGGAGCGCAGCAGAAACAATTTCTGTAGCGCATTGATTGTCCGGTTGACCGATCCGGCGCTGGCGAAGGGCCCAAAATATTGCCCTTTGACCCGCTGCGCGCCGCGATGTTTGGTGATCCGCGGAAAATCATGTCCTTCGCGCAGCAGAATGAAAGGGAAACTCTTATCATCCCGCAACAAGACATTGTAAGCAGGCCGGAATTTCTTGATCAACTGCGCCTCGAGCAGCAACGCTTCGGCTTCGCTGCCGGTCGTGACAATGGTCATCGAGCGGGTCTGCGCAACCATCCGCAGCAACCGGTGCGGCAGCCGGTTCATCTGGACATAGGCACCGACGCGGCTCTTCAGCGACCGCGCCTTGCCGACATAAAGAACATCGCCGCGCTTGTCCTGCATCCGGTAAACGCCCGGCCTGGTCGGTAAGGTGTTCAGGACTTCGCGGATCGCCGCCATACCGGCCTCGAGATCGGGCGTATCCCCTTCGCCGCGCACCATATAGGTCGCCTTGTCCTCGTTAAACCGGGACGCGGCATTGGGTTGATCGGGACGGTCGGCTTTGGACATGGAAATAATCTAGGATGCTCGGCCAGGATTTGCCAGAACGATTAACTCCTCTCCCCTTGAGGGAGAGGACCAGTGTAACTTGTGAACTTGTTCACTAGTGGAACTCGGTGAGGGGTAAGCGCCGCAAACGCCCTCTCCAACGTCGCCTAGGCAGCAAGTTGCCAAGGCTTTGGTTTCCTTTCCCCAAGGGGGAGAGCAACAAATTAATTCAGCGCCTTGCCGATATCGCCAATCGCCTTGTCGACGAGCGCCTTGTCCGCAGCGGCGTCGTGACGCGCAGCGATCATGGCTTCCGCAGCCTGGGTCGCGGCTGTCGCGGCCTTGGCCCGAACCGCTGCAATCGCCGAGCGTTCCGCCGCGCCGATTTTCTCTTCCGCCATTTTCTTCCGGCGAGCGATCAGCGCCTTGGTATCGGCCTCTGCCTGCTTGACCAGAGTAGCAGCTTCCTTTTCGGCGCCGTCCATCAATGCTTCGGCTTCTGCCTGTGCACCAGCGGTCTTCGCTTCATATTCGGCTTTCAAAGCTTCCGCTTCCTTGCGTAGGCCAGCCGCCTCGTCGAGCGTCTTCTTGATCTCGGCGATCTGCTTGTCGAGCATGCCAGCAACGATCCCAGGGACTTTCGCCCACAACATGATACCGAATACAATCAGCATTCCGACCGCAACCCAACCGGTCGCGTTCAGTCCAAGTGCGCTTGCTTCCGCGCCTTCTGCCAACATCGTCAATAGCATCGTCTATCTCCTTCAGCCGGCGCTCAGAAAGCGGCCTTGACCGCCTTTTTTGCGTCCGCTGCCGACACCTTGGCGCCGGAAACCGTCGCGACAATCGCCTGAGCCGCTTCCGCAGCAACCGCTTCAATCTCCTTGAGAGCCGCGGTTTTCGCTGCTTTCAATTCGGCATCCGCTTCATCGGCCTTTTTAGCAATGGCAGCGTCCGCCCGCTTGATAGCGGCTTCATTCTTCAGTGCCGCCTTGGCTTTAGCTTCGTTGACATTGCCAACCGCATCGGCCCGCGCATCATTGATACTGGTGCGATAATTGGTCTCGATCTGCTCCGCCCTGTCCTGCGCGCCCTGTGCAGCGGCAAGATCGTCGGTAATCCGTTTTTGACGGTCATCAACGGTCTTGCTGATCTTCGGCACCATATTTCTGGCAATGCCAAAATAAATGATGCCGATGACGATCAGCAGCCAGAAAAACTGGCCACCATAGACTTCCAAGAGCTGACTAATTTGAGGCATTATTCACCTGTAAATTCAAGACGCAAAACCGATAATTTGGCCGAGCTGGGCAAGACCAACGCACGCAGCAGATTATTCTGCTGGTGCTTCTGTCGGTGCTTCTACTGCTGCTGGCGCGTCGACCGCTACAGCTTCAACTGCAACAACTTCTGCTTCAGCAACTGCTGGCGGTGCGTACAAGATGATCATGGCAACAGCGAAAGCGATCAGGCCGAGCAATTCAGCAGCAGCAAAGCCGATGAACAGACGTCCCTGCTGGCCGTCAGCCGCAGATGGGTTACGCAAAGCGCCTTCAAGGAAGGAACCGAAAACATTACCAACACCGGTAGCAGCGGCACCAACGCCGATTGCAGCCAGGCCAGCGCCGATAACTTGTGCAGAAGAGAGATCCATTTTTTAACTCCGTATTGAAAAATTGGTGATTGAAAGTGACTTAGTGAAGATTTTCCGCATCGTTGATGTAGAGCGATGTGAGAAGTGCGAAAACATAGGCCTGAATGGCACAAACCAGCAGTTCCAGCGCGCTGACAAAGGCAATGAAGACAATGCTGAGCAAAGCAACGAGCCAACTGGCTCCGCCGGCGTCAATCGCCTGAATGACGAAATTGGCGAATACCTTGATCAGGATATGACCAGCGATCATCGCCACGAACAGCCGCAGCGCCAAGCTGAACGGACGGACGAGGAACGACAGCAGCTCGACCATGAAGATCAGCGGGATCATAACGACTGGCGTGCCATGCGGGATGAAAAGGCTGAAAAAATGAAATTTATGCTTCCAGAAACCGACGATCAGCACAATCGAGAAGCTGATCGCTGCCAGCAGGCCGGTGACCGTGAACTGGCTGGTGACGGTGAACGGATGGATACCGGGGATGATACCGAAGGGCATCATGCCGAGCAGGTTCGAGAACAGGATGAACATGAACAAGGTGAACACCCAAGGCGTATATTTCTTGCCGTTGGGACCAATGCTGGTGGCGATGATATTATCGACAAAGCCGACCACGCCTTCGACCATGATCTGCCAGCGACCGGGAACCAGCTCGCGCTTCATTCCGCCCATCATGAAAACATAAAGAAGCCCAAGGACGATTAACATCCACAGCGCGCTGTTGGTGAAGCTGATCTGCTGACCGAATAAAGTGAAGCCATCAAAGATGGGCTGCACTTCAAACTGGTGCATAGGATCAATCTTGCCTGGTTCCGCCACTAATCTAACCCCTGATCGTCAATCATCATCATCTGCTAACGCCGTTCCGATATCTTTTACCGGTTGGCTCGAAATCATATAAATTTTCCTGAACGCCACTCCCGTTCCGAGGAAGAAGAATAGCAACAGGAACAATGGCGTCGTTCCCAGCCAGGTGTCAAACAGCCACCCGAGTAAGAAACCAGCAGCCACGCCTCCAATCAAATAGCTTAGCACCCTAGCGCCGAGCCGCTGACTTTCGTCCGGCCCCTTGTTAC
>JAGXGT010000153.1 GCA_024636595.1 Sphingomonadales bacterium
ATCGAGGCGCTGACCGAACCGTGGCTGGGCACGCAGGATCTGGCCGACGATAGCCCGCTGCCGGCGCTGATCGACGTGAAACTGACCCGCGTGGCCACCGATGCAGAATATCAATCGCTGCGCAGTAGCCTGCAATCGACGGCACCGGGCGCCCGCGTCGAGCCGAGCAGTGGTTATATTGCCCCGGTAATCTCGCTGGTGCGGTCGTTTCAGTGGATTGCCTTCGGTCTGGTTGCCCTGCTCGCTCTGGCAACCTGTGCCGCCGTGATTATCTCGGCAAGATCGGCGCTCAACACCCACACCGAAACCATCGCCGTGGTGCATTTGCTCGGCGGCACCGACCAGCAGATCAGCCGCTTGTTCCAGCGGCGCATCGCCCTTGACGCGCTGCTCGGCGGCCTGATCGGGCTGCTCGGCGGGACGGCGATCATCTGGCTGATCAGCACGCAATTGACCGCGCTGGGCTCCGGTCTGGTGGAATCGGTCGGTCTCGACTGGTGGAGCTGGTTGATAATTGCCGTGATTCCGATATTGGGGATGTTCCTAGCCATGGTGACCGCCAAATGGACGGTGGTCGGCGCCCTGAAAAAGATATTGTAACCCCATTTGATGATTTTACGTTTTGTCTCTTTTCTGCTGCTGCTCTGGATCATCGGCTTTGCCTGGTTCGCCATCGACCTGCCGCGCCCGGTCGCCGATGATGCCCATACCGGTTCGGTTGTGGTGCTGACTGGCGGCGCTGGCCGGATCGACCGCGCGCTCGATATCGTCGGGTCAAAAGCCGCAGGCCGGCTGCTGATCTCCGGCGTCGACCGGGATGTGAAGCCAAAGGAACTGGCCGCAGAATATGACCGGCCGGGCAACCTGTTCGACTGCTGTATCGATCTCGGCTTTCAGGCAGTCGATACGCGCTCCAACGCGCTGGAAATCGCGCGCTGGGCATCGCGACGGGGCGACAAGTCGGTGCGTCTGGTGACCTCCGACTGGCATATGCGCCGCGCCCGCCTGGAACTGGAACGGGCGATGCCGCCAGAGGTGCAGATTCTGTCCGACGCGGTGCAGACACAGCCATCGCTCGGCACGCTATTCATCGAATATAACAAATATCTGATGCGCCGGCTGGCGGCGCTGGCGGGGGTCTGAGATGCTTGCGGCGATCCGTTCCGTCATCTTCATGGCGGTCTTCTATATCGGCTCGGTCCCGATCATCATCGCCACCTTCCTCGGCGCCTTTTTCTGGCCGCCGACGATCTATTATATGGCGCAATATTGGAGCCGCTATCATTATGTCTGCGCCCGCCTGATCCTCGGCATCCGCGTCGAGGTCAAGGGCGAGATCCGCAACGAGCCTCTGCTCTATGTCTTCAAGCATGAAAGCATGTTCGAAACGATCGATCTGCTGCGGCTGTTCGACAAGCCGGTGGTGATCGCCAAGAAAGAACTGCTGGTGATTCCCTTATGGGGCTGGATCGCGACCAAACATGGCCTGCTCGGTATCGACCGCGACGGCGGCGGCGCGGCGATGCGGCAGATCATCAAGCAGGCCAGGAAAGCGGTCGCCGAAGGCCGCCCGATTGTCATCTTCGCCGAAGGCAGCCGCGCCCACCACGGCGAACGCCCTGAACTGCAGACCGGCTTTGCCGGCATCTACAAGCTGATGGGCATACCCTTGGTCCCGGTCGCCCTGAACAGCGGCATCGTCTCCCCCCGCGACACCTTCGTCCAGAAAAGCGGTGTGATCACCTATGAAGTGCAGCCGGAAATCGAGCCCGGCCTGGAACGCGACGATATCCGCGACCGGGTGCACAAGGCGATCAATGTGCTGAATGATTGAATCGGGTTTCGTCAAAAAAACGCAATTTTACGACAGGCCGGCAAATAGTTCTACTCCATCCTAATTGGCAACAACCGCCCATTCGTCGCCAAAACGTGCCCAATAGACACCGCCCGGCCAGGAGAAGCTGCCGTCCTCGGTTTTCCCCGACACGGAAATGGGCGGCTGACCGTCTGGCCCGAATATCTGATAGACGCGCCCGCCCATCACCGGGGTTACGGTGAGCGTTTCCTCGACCACCGCTGGGTGGCTGGTCAGAATGGACCGCAGATAGAATGTGATCCCCTCGGTGCCGCCCATGCGCCGGCCAAATTCTTTGATCATCGGATCATGCATGCGCAAAATCGTCTCAACGTCCTCCGCCCGCGCCGCGTCCTGCAGTCTCTTCACCGCATCCAGCAAACCTTCGTCGCCCGCGATATCGGCCTTGAGATAGGTGTCTTCCAGCGGTCCGAGATGTTCGAAGCTCAGCTGCTGGGAAGACGGGGCGGTAAAGCGGACGGTGTCGACGATTTGGTCATCTTCATAACTGCCCTTGCACCGCGCAAAGATGGTAAATTCCGCAGCACTTCCGTCATAATCGATCTTCACGATATTCTGACCGGGAACCAGCCATTCGGTGAGTCCATATTCGTAGGAAGACTGGCTGACCGATCCGTTGTTGGAAGACAGTTGGACGCCGCTATACTTGAGAACGACATCGTTCAGGGTGGCGCGGTAGCTCCCCGTTTCCATCTTGACCCGAAGCCCGTGAAAAAGCTCGCAGGCAGAAGCCGCGCCGGGCATCGCCGCAATGAGTGCAATCGCTATTGCGATGCCGGTCTCAAATTTTCCTCTGATCATCTTATTGTCCTTGAGCTGGTTCCTCTGCGAGCGGCCTAGCGCTTTTGCGGGGCCGGGATGTGAGAGAGGTCACTATAGGACGGGTTCAAGAAACAAAGGATGGTGTCGCACTCGATAAATTTGTGCGCTAAAGCCGTTTGATCATTTAGGCGGTGCAGCCGAAGAGCGAGCCGGGCGTGGGGTCAACTGCGCAATCAAGGTGCCACTTTACCAACTACCCCAACTACGCCCATCCGGCACTCTATTCCTGAAACACCGCTTCCACTCCGGGTTTGACCATTTGCGCCAGGCGCGCGGCATCCCAGTTGGTCAGGCGCACGCAGCCGTGACTTTCTGCCCGGCCAATCGTGTGAGGCGCGTTGGTGCCATGGATGCCGTAATGCGGCTTGGAAAGGTCGATCCAGACCACCCCGACCGGCCCATTCGGCCCTGGTGGCAGCAGCTCGGCTTGCTTGTCATCGCTGACGTCCCAGAACAGTTTCGGATTATAATGGAAATCCGGATTGCGGCTAACGCCCTGGATTTTCCAGTTGCCGATCGGCAGCGGGTCATGGCTGCTGCCCATGGTCGCAGGGAATTGCGCGATCAGCTTGCCATCCTCGGCATAGGCCTGCAACACGCCCTCGGACTTGTCTACCACCACCTTGCTCGCCGTCGGCTGCCTCGATGCCACGCCGAGCCTTTGCAAGGTTGCCGACCAGTCCCGATCGTCCGTTCCCGCCAGCGGTGCGACATCGGCAATATTGGGCACCCGGATGACCTTGCCGGCGCCGATCTTGGTATCGGGGCTGTTCAGCGCGACCAGCGCCTCCGGCGTAGTATGAAAGCGTTCGGCCAAGGCTTCCATCAGATTTTTATAGCCCAATGTCGGCAGCTCGGCTTGCTTTGCTGCGTCGTCCGGTAAGTCGGGATAAAACGGCCCTTTGGCAAAGGCTGCCGGAATGGTCACCAGCCGCGTCGCCGCAACATCGCGCCATTTTTCCATCGCCGCCAGCGTCTCTTGGTCAAGCGTACCGGTTTCTTCCAGCCCGTTGGCATTCTGGAATCCGCGCAGCGCCATTGCGTACGACTGGCCCTCCGCGCCATCAATCACGCCCGGTGAAAAGCCCAGCCGGTCGAGAATGACCTGCGCCCGCAGAATCGGTGTCTCCGTAAACGGAGTGGAGCCCGCCTTCGCATCGGCAAAGTGCAGGGGATCGGTATCAGCCGGTCGAGTGGATTCGGCGGATGAGCGATCCGGCTCGTTGGTTTCGGTATCAACGGAAAAATTGCACGCCGACAACAGCATGAGGCCGGCAAGGCAGGGTCGAATTTTCAAATGAAATTCCTCTAGGGGTTTGCAGCCATCAACCGACAACTGCTGCATAGGTTGCTGAACATTCTGCAAAATATCAGAATAACTTAAGGGACCGCCGGGGGGCGGGACGATGACCGCGCGCTATGGTGATTCAGCTTCCTTCTGCAATGATTCACCTGCCTTTATTCCTGCGCGGGCGGTTCACTGCTAGCGCCGATTCCAGTGCCTAGCGCCCCATATCCCGCTGGATCGTCCGGCTGGCCATATAGAAGTGGAAGATCGCCCACAGATAGAGGCATTTGAACAATACCATCGACCATCGCAGGCCGTCGGCATTGGCCGTCTCGCAGGCGCTCTGCGCCACTGCGGTCAGATTGCTCGCCTTGCACGCCTCCAGCGTCAGCGCCGGGTCCAGGCCCGACAGGAAGGTCGCGTTCAATATTGTCGACAGACCGCCGATCAACGGCGGGCCGAGGCCGTAACCCAGCAAATTGACGATGAACAGGGTCACCGCCACCGCAGTGGCCCGCATCCGGCTGTCGACCACGCCGCTGGGGACCGCATAGAGCGGGCAGAGATAGGTATAGAGCAGCATCTGGCCGACCATCATCAGCGGCACCGCCAGCCACAGCGACTCCGCCAGATAGCCGGTGACGTGCAGCGGAATCACGCCGATCAGCGCGAACATCGGGATCAGCGCCAGCGCCTTCGGAAAGCGCTGCGCATATTTGTCCGCCAGATAGCCCGACATATAGGTGCCGATCGCGGCCATCACCGCCAGCGCCATGGCGATCTTGACCGATGCATCGAATATCGACATTTCATGGGTGCGGATCAGGAACGAGACGAAAAACTGGCCGACGCCATAATTGACGAAGGACGCAATGGTGACGCCCATGGTGACGTGCCAGTAGGAGGGTTTCTTGGACAGGATCCGGAGCACTTCGCGAAACCCGACTTGCTCCCGGTTCTGCATCTCCGCCGGATCGGTATAGCCGCGCGGCGGTTCTTTAATGGTCATTTTCACGATCGCCGCGACGATGATGCCGGGGACGCCGACGATCACGAAAGCCACACGCCAGCCTTCGATATTCTGCCAGTCCAGCGCGTTCACGGCCCAGGTCCAGTTCCAGCTGCTCAGCATCGCGCCAACGATCGGTCCGTCTAGATTACCGACGATATAGCCGCCGAAAACATAGGCGACCATGCCGCCGAGCGGGATGCCCAGAGCATAGACGGAGACGGCGGTGGAACGTTCTGCCGGGATGAAATAGTCGGCGATCAGCGAATTGGCCGGCGGCGAACAGCCCGCTTCGCCGATGCTGACGCCGATGCGGAAGATGAACAGGGCGATGAAGCTGGTGGCGAAGCCGCACAGGGCGGTCATCAGGCTCCACAGGGCCACCGATCCGGCGATGATCCAGACCCGGTGATGCTTCTCGGAGAAGCGGGCGATCGGGATGCCGACAAAGGTATAGAGGATGGCAAAGGCCGGGCCGCCGAGCAGCCCCATTTGCCAGTCTTCCACACCGAAGCTTTCCTTGATCGGCTCGGTCAATATGTTGATGATCGTGCGGTCGATGAAATTGAAAATATAGACGGTGAGCAGGATATCGAGAATATAGTTCCGGTAGCTCTTGCTGCCATAGCCGGTTTCCGGCGCTCCGCGGTGGGAGGAAAGGGGGGCACTGATAATTGTTGCTTCGGCCAAATCAAAACTCTCCTGATTTTCCCCAATTGATTGTGACACATGGGGTTTTGTGGAGGATACCGAATTTTCTCACTTTGTATATTCCGTTAACCTCTCCCGGCTTTCGCCGAGGCGGGCTGGGGCGCGACAGGGCTTTCCTACAGCGGGCAAGATCGGTTAGTCTGGCGCCATGATCCGGTCGCTTCCCTTTGTCATCCATTGATGGGGTTCCGCAATGTCCGGGGGGAAATATGTTCTCCTCAATTGGGGGTGTGACCCGTGTGACCCCGGGCAACATAATTGGCGTATAGCGCCGACCTGTTTCTTGCTCCGGCATCGCACTAGAGGAAAATACGTAATTACAAAGTGCGGCCAATATTGTTTAGCAACAGAAATGCAGGAAAGCGGCAAGGACGAACGGTCGTTCGATGCGGCGAACCGGTCCATCATTGAAAGGAATGCGGCAAATGCAGGGATTCTGCGATAATATCGAGGCCTTGACGGAACAGAATGATGACTTCCGCCGCGTGCTCTACACGGGTCACAATTTACAGTTGGTGCTGATGACGCTGCAGCCCGGTGAAGAGATCGGCGAGGAAGTCCACGACGACCGCGACCAGTTTTTCCGGATCGAAGAGGGAAGCGGCGAAGTCTGGATTGATGACAAATGCAACAATGTGAAGGCCGATGACGGTGTCATCGTTCCGCAGGGCGCCAGCCACAATGTCGTCAACACGGGCAAGGAGCCGCTGCGGCTTTACACCATTTACGGTCCTCCCGAGCATCTCGACGGCACGCTCCATGGTACCGCGGCCGATGCTGCTGGCGATCATGAGCATTTCGACGGAAAAACAACGGAGTAGTGTTGCATAGGCGATCGTCGTCCCCGGCTGCTTTCAGTCGTGCGTGCGTCCGAAATCCGGCGCGGCGTCGTCCTGACCTTCTTCGATAATACGGCGGCGGATCGCGCGGGTCTTGGTGAACAGGTCGAACAGTTCGTCGCCCTTGTCCCAGCGAATCGCGCGCTGTAGCGCCGAAAGATCTTCGGAGAAGCGCTGCAGCATTTCCAGCACCGCATCCTTGTTCGACAGGAACACATCGCGCCACATCGTCGGGTCGGAGGCGGCGATGCGGGTAAAATCGCGAAAGCCGCCAGCGGAATATTTGATCACTTCGCCGCGCGTCACGTCCTCCAGATCGGAGGCGGTGCCGACGATCGTATAGGCGATCAGATGCGGCAGATGGCTGGTTACCGCGAGCACCAGATCATGATGCTTGGCGTCCATGATCTCGATATTGGCGCCGAGCTTCTGCCAGAATGCCTTCAACCGCTCGACATCGCCCTCGGCGGCATTGTCCGGCGGGGTCAGGATGCACCAGCGG
>JAGXGT010000154.1 GCA_024636595.1 Sphingomonadales bacterium
CTGATCGCAACAACCGGAACATGCCGCTGCGCCATCCATCCCAATGCCCGAGCAATGGCGGTTGCATTGCCCCCGGCCGGATCGCTGCCATAGATATCTGCTGCCAGAAGGCCGCGCGCATTTGGCTTGAGACTTCCGGAGATCAGCGATGCAATTGCGGTACCATGACTGCTCGCTATTGGCGCGCCCTCAGCGAAACCGCGCTGCTCGACCGGCATGGCAATCGCGCTATGCTTCGCGACCCCGCCATCGATCAGGCCCATTGCGCCGGATCGCACCTTGCTGTTTGCCAATAATGCGACATTGGTCGCCTGCGGTGTGGCACCACTGGTAAAATAGATGTTATCCGCGCTAACCTCCGCCTTGCGGGCCAGCTTCTCTAGCTGTTTTTGTTCAGACTTGAGCGATTGGTCCGGGCGTGTTGCGAATTTCACATAGCTGAGATCCAGTCCCTCTATTGCGGTGCGCTCCAATATCTGGAAACCATCTTTCTGCGCGCGTTCCAAAGATGCCTCGGATATACCGGTCGCAATCAATACGCCGCGCACCGCAGCATCTCCATTGCGGTCTCGCTCGACATACTCGCGATTGTCGCGCACAAACCGGTTTAGCCGATCAATCCTGAGCCGGTTCAGCATTGTCTTAAGCTCTGAAGGGCGCAACCGGTCGAGAACGCGGGCATTCACCATACCGCTTGCCGGATCGATCAGGGGATCCGATATGTCACCAAGCACAGGGTCAGGAAGCTGGAGAGCAGGACCGACGGTTGGCAAACCCAACTGTGGAAAGGCGGCAACAGGCGCTAGCAAATATATTAACGCGACCGCCCATTTGGCTGTGGTTTTCATATTGGCTTCCTTATGCACCGTTTCAAATTTGGCAATCCCAAGATGATTGCATTTATTTTGCATTCGTGGATTAAACGATCCAGGTCTGTCGTTTCATCCATAGACACTGAATAGAGGATATCCGCGCTGAATGGCCTTTGAACAGGATTTGCTGGAGTTACTCCCGCGATTGCGGCGCTTTGCCCGCAGCCTGACGCGCGATATCAATGACGCAGATGACCTGTGTCAGATGGCCCTTGAGCGTGCCCTGAACAAGCGCGACCAGTGGCAGGCAGGAACAAGACTGGATAGCTGGATGTATAGAATTACCCGGAATATTTGGATTGATACGGTGCGCGCTGCCGGTCGCCGCGAACATGTAGCCAACGACGACGATGCGATGGCAAACGTCGCGGGCGACGATCATCAACGCATGGAAAGCCGGATGGAACTCAGGGATGTCGACCGGGCCATGGACCGCCTGCCGCTCGAGCAGCGCGAAGCCGTCTCGCTCGTTCTCGTCGAGGGATTTGCCTATAAAGAAGCAGCTGCCTTGCTCGACATTCCGATCGGCACCCTTACCTCGCGCCTGGTGCGCGGTCGCGAAGCCCTACAACGGGAACTGGGAGAAGCCGCATGACCTTCGATAAAGCGACGATCATGGCCTATGTCGATGGCGAATGCGATGCCGTGACCGTGAAGCGCATCGAGAAAGCCGTGGCAGCCGATCCGGTGCTGGCTGAACGGGTTGGCCGGGAGCGCGCGCTGCGTGACAAATTGGCAGCCCATTATGCCCCGGTGACTATTGAGGAGATTCCTGACCGGCTGACCGCGGTGTTGACCGCCGCTTCACCCAGTGTGGACAGCAGCTTCTCCGCACGCAAAGCCGATCAGCAGCATGCGAAGCGACTAAGGTCCCGCTTCGGTATTGCGCAATGGGGCGCGATGGCGGCAACTTTGGCTCTGGGCGTCGTAATCGGTCAATATGGCCTGGGCGGCGGCTCCAACTCTCCCTTCGTGCAAGAAGGTGACGCGCTGGTTGCCAGTGGCAGTCTGGATAAAGCGCTGGAAAAGCAACTCGCCTCCGCAAAGCCAGATGACAGCGACTTTCGCATCGGCCTGACCTTCCGCGCCAAGTCCGGTGCCATTTGCCGCAGCTTTGCCGGCGCAGCCGTCTCCGGCATCGGTTGCCGCGATGGGCAGCATTGGCAGATGGTCAGCACCCTGCCTGGCGGCGTGCAGAGCGACTATCGGCAGGCCTCGAGCGGTGCCCTCAACGCGGTTGCTGCGGAGATGATGGCGGATGCGCCGATGGATGCTGACGCCGAACGCAAATCACTAGAATCAGGCTGGAAATAGGCCGCCCGACCGCAACAGGTGGATGCGCTGATCTTTGTTTCGGCCACAAAAAAGGCGGGAAAAATCCCGCCTTTTTCATTTCATGAAGGAGGCCTAGTTGCCGACGGTTATCCGGCCAACCACATAGTGGCGTTCGCGCATTTCCTTGACATAATCCTTGTCGGCATCGACTAGTTCATGCTCATATTCTTCCCAGGCATCGCGCGTATCTTCGTCATCGGTCGCGCGGCGGAGGTCGCTTTTGAGCTCCTTGTCGGCCTCGAGGACATCGGCAAGATAATTATACCAGAACTTGTTGTACACACCGGCAATCGGTTCGGTCCGCACCACGGCATGGCTTTCGTTACCAACATGGGCGATGGCGGGAGTCTTCGCGGCGCCCGCGAGGGCCAGACCTAGAAAAAAAGATAGTTTACGCATTGTCACGTCTCCTTTTTTTTGAGTTGCTGACAGGAGAACGACGCAGCCCTATGATTTCATCCCGATGAAAATGATTTTCTTTCGACATCCTCCACTCCATCCCGCCCCCTATTTCCCCGAATGACTGCGGTCACGGCGCGATAGTTCCGCACTGTCCACGCTCAGGCCCCGATGATTTTTTGGCAGGCCCTGATATGGGTTGCAGCACCGCGTCATCATCGCTAGAGGCTGCCCCGTCTATGAGGTGCGTTGGCTGAGTGGTCGAAAGCGCCGCACTCGAAATGCGGTATGCCAGCAATGGTATCTAGGGTTCGAATCCCTAACGCACCTCCACAGACAGAACCGGCTTGATTGCTGAACAATGCTGATGCGGATGTCTAAAGAGCGGGCCAATATCTGCCCCGATTGCAGCATCGCCAAAACGTTGGCTGACAAATTCGTAAGCAGCTTACGCTTGAACCGTCAGTATCGCCTGCTCTATATCTTTTTCGGAATATGGCTTCCGGATGATCGGCGCGTCCTGCAAATCCTCATAGTCAAAGCGCGAACCAAATCCCGTGGTAAAAAACCACGGCGTATTGTTTTTCCTCAGCTTGCGAGCGACTGGCAGCGATAATTCCCCGTTCAGGTCGACGTCCAGAAAGGCGATGGAGAAGCTTCTGTTTTCCGCAATTTCCAGGGCACTGGACAGATCAAAGGCAAATTCCAGATTTTTCCAGCCCAGTTTCCGGAGGATATCTTCCATCGCGAGGGAAAGCATGGCGTCGTCTTCAACGACCAGGATGGAAAATTCAGGCACGGAACGGCTTTCGGTTGGTGTTTCACTCGACGGGAAACGAGCATTTGAAGGTCACGCCGGACGGTAGATATTTCACCGCCGTTTCCCCTTTCATCTCTGAAGCCAACGCGCGTTCTATCAATGTAGTTCCAAAGCCTTTGCGTTGCGGCGGCGAAACTTTCGGGCCGCCGGTTTCCTGCCACATGAATTCCAGCTCCGATTTTTCTTTGGCCGAAGTGAAATTCCAGTGGATATCTATGGTCCCCTGATCCCCGCTCAACGCACCATATTTGGCTGCGTTGGTGCCGAGTTCATTTATCGCCATGGACAGGGCAAGCGATGTGCGGGACGACAACCTGCATTCCGGACCGGACACCCTGATCCTGCCTCCTTCCGTCCCGCCAAAGGGATGGATAGCCTGCTCAACAATGTCCGAGATCCCCGACCCCGACCAATTGTCCGCCAGCAACAAATCGTGAGACCGACTGAGCGCGAGTATCCGGGATAGAAAGGCATCCTTCCCCGCTGTCTCTTCCGGCAAGGACATCCTCGCGATCGCCTGAACCATCGCTAGCGTATTTTTCACCCGGTGCTGAAGTTCGCCAGCCATAATATCGAGATGCTGCTGATGCTCTTTCTCGCTGGTAATATCCTCTACGACCGAAATGCAAAATTCCATCTCGCCGGACGCATTTTTCTGAGACGAAGTGGTGAGCCGTACCCAGATAATCGCGCCATCTTTACGATAATATCGCTTTTCGAGACTGTACCCGCCGATCTCGCCAGCTTTCAACTGCTCAAACAATTCGAGATCGTCATTCAAGTCATCCGGATGGGTAATTTCCTGAAAGGTCAACGTCAGCAGTTCATCGCGTTCATAGCCCACGATTTCACATAATCTGCTATTGATCCGCAACCAGCTGCCATCGTGACCGACGTGAGCAATGCCGACCGCAGCATTGTCAAAGGTTTTCGCCAGCAGGGCCTTTTCGCGTTCCCGCTCCAAGGCAATCGCCCGTTTTTTTGCCAGACCGCGAACCTCAACCACCGTGCCTACGGGCACACCATCCTCGACTATCGGGCTGGCGCTATAAGCGACGGGATAGAAGCTACCATCAGCATGAACAAAAATGTCTTCGCCCTGCTCGCGCGCATTTGCCGGCAGCGCCTTGTCTATCGGGCATTCGGAAATGGGAAATTTGCTGCCGTCAGGACGGGTGTGGTGTATCACATCGTGAAGCCTGTGACCGATGAGCTCGCTGGACCTGAACCCGGTCAACGTCACCGCCGCCGGATTCGCATAAATGCAGTTCTGACTGGCATCGACAACAAACAAAGCCGCCGTTGCGTTTTCGCATATCGCCTTAAACGACGCAGCAATATTATGTTCGTGCAGTGGCATCGGACACGGAGTTACACCGAACGCAATAAATCGCAACTAATCTGTGTTAGTCTTTCAAACTTTTGAGAAGACACGAGCTTTTAACAAGCATTGGAACTGCCGAATTGCCTATTAACGCGCTTCCCCCTTCCGTCAATCGCTAGTCGGTCACGCCTCGAACGGTCAGCTTTTCGATGTATAGCGTTCTATCCGTCGGAGCCACATCGCACCATATCGGCATTTGCAGATCCCGATATCTTCAACTCATCCATCTTGGGCAGGTCCAGCTGATAAGATCGATCAGCGGCTTTTTCTCCCTCGGCTTTACACTGATTGACGTTGACCTTGACCGTGGAGCCAGAACCCTCGATACTTTTGATCATACAGGTGGTTTCACCATAGGTAATCTTGGTCTGATCGAGTTCGAGATATTGGTCTGATCCAGCACATTTCCCCTTTGGCGCATAACTGCCGAGATAATAGGTCGCATAGCGCGTCTTCGCAGGCAGCTTGATATCCTGGTTAAGTTCGTCATCCTTGCCATCGGTCGGATCAATATCCGCCCCCGCTTTGTCCATGCCGGACAGCGACTTTTTCGCCAAGATTTCATCGGAATCATCGGCACCGTCTGCAAGGGCAGTATCGGTATCGTCAGCCATTGGTTTGCCAGATCCGTCCGCACCACGCTCGGCTGCCTGACAGGCCGCCAGCAACGAAATTCCCGCTAGCATCACGATATGTTTCTTCATGTCCACGTCTCCTATATCCGCTTGTCTTTTTATTCTTACGCAAAACTAAAGCACAAGTTCCACGACCAACAGACGCGACTATGGAAGGCGACGGGCAAGCACCGACTGAACCAACGTCAAGTAATCAGGCTGATACACATGGTGGTTAGACCAGAGGTCAGTACTTTTGTCGTCTGTCGCCGCGAAAAAATTCCACTGGCTGGGGAACTAATCTCAATCTCCGCCCGTTAATTGATTATAACCGACGCAAGTCAAACCCTACAGAGGAGAACAAGAATGAACGAGAATACAATCAAAGGAAACTGGGAGCAGATCAAAGGTAAGGTCCAGAAGAAATGGGGCGAACTGACCGACGACGAGCTCGACCAGATCAACGGAAACCGCAAAATCCTAGCCGGCAAAATCCAGGAAAAATATGGACATGCCCAGGATAAGGCGGAACGTGAAATCGAGGAATTTGAACGGACCTACTGATCCGCACTCTTTCTCGAAAACATCATAATTGACGATAAGCCCCGTGCCACTGGTACGGGGCTTTTTTTCAAGAAGGGAACGAATTGGACGACAGCTGTTGTAGCCGCAGCCGTAATTGCCCAGATCTGATCCCAAGTCTGATACAATGCTCGACACAATGGCAGATTTCGAGCAAATGAACTTGGATCATGACCGCCAGACTTATCCCCCTCAGTGCTCTCTTGCTCGGCTCGTTATTTTTGCTGACCGCAGGTGGAATTAACGGCTTGATCTTGCCGATCCGTGGCTCGAACGAAGGCTTTAGTGCTTTTTCTCTGGGATTGCTGGGCACCGGTTGGGCGGCAGGATATGTGCTTGGCTGCTTGTTCACACCGCGATTGGTATCGGGGGTAGGCCATATAAGGGCCTTCGGCACGCTCGCAGCAACAGCTTCCATTGTAGTTTTGTTATCCTCCATGTTCCCCAATCCGTGGGTCTGGATCCCGTTGCGGGCTATTTCCGGATTTTGCTTTGCCGGCGCAGCCATGATTGTCGAAAGCTGGATCAGTGAGGAAGTGGATTCCTCGATTCGAGGCCAAGTCTTCGGCACCTATACGATGATCAATCTCATCGGCTCGACCGGCGGCCAGATGATTTTGATCGGCGCCGATATATCCGGTCACTGGTATTTCATGCTGGCATCTATCTTCTATTGCCTGGCACTCATTCCCACAGCGATAAGTTCAAAACGCGCACCTGCACCGCTTTTCGAGGTCAAACTCAACATCCCCCGACTCTGGCACAATTCCCCGGTAGCGGTTTTTACCGCGCTGATGATAGGGATTTCCAACGGCACTTTTGGTACCTTGGCCGCAGTTTATGCGAATAATATCGGTTTGGACATGACCAGCATTGTGCTCTTTTCCAGTGTGCCCGTTCTCGCCGGAGCTCTATTCCAGATTCCCGTCGGCAAGGCATCCGACCGGTTCGACCGCAGAAAAGTTCTCGTTTTCCTTTCGTTGCTGGCGATATCGGCGGAATGCACGTTTTTGGTCTTGGCGCCGCAAAGCGGTACCGAAAACATCCTGATCGGCTCGCTGCTTGGAGCGGCAATTTTCGCAATGTACCCCATCGTTCTGGCCCACGCCAATGACTATGCCGAACCGGGTCAATCCGTTCAGATCAGCGGTGGACTGCTGATGTTTTTCGGGTTCGGTTCCATTATCGGGCCGTTTATTGGCGGCATTACCCTTTCAATAGTAGGCCCACTGGCGCTTTTCTGGACCATGATATGGGCACATATTCTGATCGTCCTTTTCGCGATCTGGAGAATGAGTCAGCGCGAACCGGCAAAGTCCGAGGAAAAGCCGCGCTTTCAAGCTATTCCGCTGGCACGGACATCAACCCCCGAAACCGAAGTACTGGCCGACAGGACGCGGCAATGAAGCGTATGAGATTGGATCAGTGCTGGGGCACGGTTCACTAGCGCGACCGTGATCATTCCAGCCATTCCCTTCGGCACCGCTATCATCGGCGCGCAGAACAGTGCCCCTGGGTCGTAATAGCTCGACTGGCCGTCCGAGGACGCTGCGTAGCCAACCCCTCGCCCACCCAAATCCCGATACCGCGCTTGCATCTCAACCCAAAGGGCTTAAATTGTCTGTATGAACTCCGCAGATCCATTCAAGTCCGGCAATCCCTTGCCGCCCAACACGCCTGATATCCTCGATGCGCGCTTCGCTATTGGCGATGTCGTTCGCCACCGGATTTTTGATTTTCGCGGCGTGATCTATGATATCGATCCGGTCTTCGCCAACAGCGAGGAATGGTATGAAGCCATTCCAAAGGATTTGCAGCCACCGAGGAACCAGCCTTTTTACCATCTGTTGGCGGAAAATGCCGACGGCAGCTACGTCGCTTATGTCAGCCAGCAAAATCTGCTGTCCGATGACAGCGGCGAACCGGTTGGCCATCCGGATGTCGCGCGGCTGTTTCAGGCGACCGACGGCGGCAAATACAAGCTGCACAGCATTCATCGGCACTAGCGCGCCGTCGTGGTCAGGACTTGATCTTCCAGCCCGATTTCAGCAGAAAATAGCAGATGGTCGCGAGGCCGATATTGATCGCCAGCAGCACCAGTGCGCCGATATAGATCGGCGAATCGGCTACGCCGAGAAAGCCATAGCGGAAACCCGAGATAGCGTAGAAAAACGGATTGGCGTGACTTACCGCCTGAAACGTCGGGGCCAGCCGGTCAATCGAATAGAATGTACCGGACAGCAGCGCCAGCGGTGCAACCACGAAATTGGTAACCGCCGCGGCGTGGTCGAATTTCTCGGCCCAGATCGACGTCAGCACACCGAGAAAAGAC
>JAGXGT010000155.1 GCA_024636595.1 Sphingomonadales bacterium
GCTGTGAACACATAGGGGCGGCAAACCAGCCGCAATATTTCGAATTTCGGATGGTTGGAGACACAGAAGCCACCGACGGTGCCGACGCTTTTGCTGAACGTGCCAATGATGAAATCGACATCGTCGATGACGCCCTGTGCCTCGCTGACACCGCGGCCGTTCTCGCCGATAAAGCCCATCGAGTGCGCTTCGTCGACCAGCACCATCGCGCCGTTTTCCTTGCAGACGCGGACCATTTCGGTGAGCGGTGCGACATCGCCGAGCATCGAGTAGACGCCTTCGAGGACCACCAGCTTGCCGGCTTCGGCGGGCAGGCGTTTCAGCCGTTTTTCCAGCGCTTCGACATCATTGTGGCGAAAGGCGACAACCTCGGCATTGCCCATTGCGCAGCCGTCATAGATGGACGCATGGCTGTCGATATCGAGAATGACATAGTCGCCCTTGCCCGCGAGCGTGGAGATGATCCCTAGATTCGCCTGATAGCCGGTGGAAAAGACCATCGCGTGGTCCATCGCGTAAAATTCCTTGAGCGCATCCTCGCAATCGCGGTGCAGGCTGTAGGTGCCGTTGAGCACCCGGCTGCCGGTGGTGCCGGAGCCAAACTCTGCCAGCGCTTTCAGGCCTGCCTGACGCACATCGTCGTCAAAGGTCATGCCCATATAATTATAGGTGCCGAGGAGGATGGTTTCCTTGCCGTTGCAGATCGCAACGGTCGGGGAGAGTACTTCCTCCATCACCAGCGAAAACGGGTCTTTGACCCCGGTCGCAAGGAGATTTTCGCGCTCTTGGATAAGGGGATCGAATTTACTGAGAAGATCGGTCATTTTTTATTTCCGTTCGTGCTGAGCCTGCCAACGTTCGAAACACCCGCTCGTGCGACCCTTCGACTGGCTCAGGGCGAACGGGTGCCGGGCTCTAGCCGTCCGTCAACTTTGCAACGGCATCGGCGAGCTGGCCGACAGTCTCAATCTCGGCCTGCATGTTCATGGTGATGATGATATCAAATTCATCTTCGACAGCGGCGACAAAGTCCATCACCGTCAGGCTGTCCCATTCGAGATCGCCCTGAAAGGTCGTGGTCGCCGACAGCTCGACGCCCTTATTATTGAACGGCCCGATCAGTTCGCTGATCTTCGCCATGATTTCTTCGCGATTTGCCATATAATGCTTTCCTAGTGTCATTGGCCAAATAGCCTTGCTTGACCTTTGCCAAGGGATGCGCCCCATTGGCAAGCGAATAAGGCGCAAAAGCGGCATCAGCTTGCCCAAATCGGTCGATTGTGTCACTTTCGCGAAAGCTTCGGGGGATGGACATGGTTGAAGAGAGAAAATGGCCGGATGATGCGGTCTACGCGCTGCGGACGACCCAGCAACATCATGTCCAGCTAAGCATGATGGCCGACCATAAAGCCAATATGCTGATCGGTGCCACGTTCATCGTATTTACCCTGGCTATCGGACAGAGCAAGACCGGCGACCTGTCCATTCCACTGTTGATCCTGGCAATTGCCGCCTTTGCGTCCGCTGGCCTGGCGGCGATCGCGGTCATGCCGGCGTTCACCCCGCGCAAAGATGGGCCAACCAACATGCTGTTTTTCGGCGGGTTTAGCAGCCTGTCGGAAGAGGAATTTGTCGAACGCCTGCTGAGCGAGGAGTTCCAGACCCAGGAATCGGTTTACCGCGCTATGTTGCGCGACATCTATCAGATGGGGACCATATTGGGTCGCAAGAAATACCGGTTTCTCGGCTGGGCTTATCGTGTGTTTCTGATCGGTTTGACGCTTACCTTCATCACTTACGTTTACGAGCAATTCGCCGGGCCAATCCTCTGAACTCCATCACATCCAGTCGTTCTGGCGATACCAGTTTGCGGTATCCTTGAGCCCTTGAAGCGTATCGATCTGCGCTTGCCATAGCTGCGTTGGCAGACGCTTTTGCGGATCGATCGTCCAGTCATCATGGCAGAAATAGTTGACCCGGTCGGCGGTGAGCTTGGCCTTGTCGCCGCGCGCCAGACGATCAGCCATGGCGCCCAAGCGAAGCAATGATTTGGGCACGCCAACCGCAGCAACGCGTTTGCCCATCGCCCAGCCAATCGCCTTGGCAAAACTCTCCTGCGTCCAGCCGCCCGGCTTGCCGTCATCGACCTCGAAAATCTGCGCCGTAAAATCTTCCTCGTCAGGCAACAGTGCCAGCAGCGCGCGGCACAGGTCCTGGACATGGATAACCGACAAGCGGCCATCGGCATCCGGGGGCATGGTGACAAATCCAAGTCTGGCCATTTTGAATAGTTCGAGAAACTCGCCGTCGCCAGGACCGTAAACCGCCGGAGGCCGGATGATTGTCCAGTCGAGTCCGCTGGTCGCGACAATTTTTTCCGCCTTGGCCTTGGTCTCGCCGTAGATCGACAGCTGCGGCTGGGTCGCGGCAAGGGATGAGACGTGGATGAAGCGTTTGGTACCGGCTTGCTTGGCGGCTTCCACGATCGCCAGAGTGCCATCGATATTACCGGCTTCGAACCCGCGTCTGTCCGGGGCATTGACGACGCCAGCAATGTGCAAAGTCATATCCGCACCGTTGCACAGCTTGGTGAGACTGTTCTGGTCGTCCAGTGCGCCGCGCACCCATGTGACACCGGGGCGGTCGTCCTGCCTGCGACGGGTCAATGCGCGCACGTCATATCCCTGCTGAACGGACAGATCGAGCATCCGGCTACCGACAAAACCGGTTGCGCCGGTGATCGCGATTGTTTTTTGAACGGATCCAGCCATGGTGACTAGACCAGCACCATCTGGTTCCGGTGAACGACTGCGCTGCGTGGGGCATAGCCTAGCAATGCTTCCAGCTCCGAACTGCGGCGACCAATGATCTTGGCGCAATCGAGCGCGTCATATTCGGCCAGTCCGCGGGCGATGGTCAGCCCGTCTGCGTCGTTGATCTCGATCACATCGCTGCGCTCAAATTGCCCGTCGATCGTGATGATGCCGGCCGCGAGCAAGCTGCCGCCCGATTGCAGGGCTGCTACCGCTCCGGCGTCGATCGTGATCGTCCCCGCCGAGGTAAGTCGCCCGCCGAGCCAGGATTTGCGGGCATTGGCACCGTCACCAGCCTTGAACAGTGTGCCGACATTGGTGAGGGCATAGCGTTCCAGCGGATGCTCTTCGCGTCCCGAGATGATAGACAGCTCAATGCCGGCAAGATTGGCAATTTTTGCTGCTTCGAGCTTCGACGTCATCCCGCCCGACCCAAGGCCGGAGGACGAACTGCCGTCCGCCATGGCAAGGATCGAATCATCGACGGATTCGACGATGCCGATAAATTGTCCGTGGGTTTCGACGTCTGGTCTGCGATCATAGAGACCGTCGATATCGGATAGCAGCAGCACCCGGTCGGCACCGGCTGCCTGGGCCACCCGCGCGGCGAGCCGGTCATTGTCGCCAAAGCGGATTTCGTCGGTGGCGACGCTGTCATTTTCGTTGATCACGGCGATGGCGCGATGCTCGAGCAGTTTTTCGAGCGTGGCAGTGGCGTTGAGATAGCGCTTGCGGTCTTCGAGATCATCGAGTGTAAGCAGCATCTGGGCGGCGGCTATCTGATGCTCTGCCAGAAGCTCCGACCACAGGCTACTCAAGGCGATCTGGCCGACCGAAGCCGCTGCCTGGGCGTCCGCCAGACTGGCGCGACCGCCATGGTCAAGGCCCAGCTTGCGCGCGCCGAGCGCGATCGAGCCTGAGGAAACGATAATGACCTTGTCGCCCGCCTGATGGCGTTTGGCGATATCGGCAACCAGCGTTTTCAGCCAGGCCCGACGGGCTTGCCCGTCCTCGCCCACAAGCAGCGAAGAGCCGACCTTGACGACAATCGTCTCCCGCTTTGCGGCATTCACAGCGGCGACCAGTCCTTGGCTTTATCCTCTTCATCCGAGGCTTGTGTTGGCTGGCCTTTGCGTTCTATCGAACTATTTTCGCCGACCGCTTCGAGGATTTTGTCGAGCGCTGCATCCAGTCCCTCGCCAGTGGCACCCGATACCGGCAGGACATGTTCGGCACCGGCGGCGCGCAATTGATCGGCGATGTCAGCCATCAGCTCATCGTCCAGCAAATCTGCTTTGTTCAGCGCCAGTATCTGCGGTTTCTCGGACAGTCCGCCGCCATATTTCTCCAGTTCCTTGCTAACCGTTTTCCAGGCTTTCACCGGATCATCACCGGTCGCGTCGATGAGATGCAGCAATATCTTGCACCGCTCGATATGCCCCAAAAAGCGGTCGCCAATGCCCGCTCCGTCGGCTGCGCCCTCGATCAGGCCGGGAATATCGGCGAGCACGAATTCACGCGCCTTGTGCCGAACGACGCCTAGCTGCGGATGGATGGTGGTGAACGGATAGGCGCCGACCTTGGCACCGGCGTTGGTCACCTTGTTGATCAGCGTCGATTTGCCGGCATTGGGGAGACCAACCAGGCCCGCATCGGCAATCAGTTTGAGCCGCAACCAGACGCCCGCTTCTTCACCAAGTTCGCCGGGTTGGTGCTGGCGCGGAGCGCGGTTGGTCGAGCTTTTATAGCTGGCATTACCGCGTCCGCCAATTCCGCCTTCGAGGAAGGTCGCGCGCTGGCCCTCTTGGGTGAAATCGAGCAGGACATGTTCCTTGTCCTCTGACAAGATCTGTGTGCCTACGGGCACCTTGACCACGAGATCTTCGCCGCCGGCACCGGTCCGGTTGCGTCCAGCGCCACCTTTGCCGCGCGGGGCTTTGAAATGCTGGGCATAGCGAAAGTCGATCAGCGTGTTGAGGCCTTCGACCGCCAGAAAGACGATATCGCCCCCTTTGCCGCCATTGCCGCCGTCGGGACCGCCATATTGAATATATTTTTCGCGCCGGAAACTGACAGCGCCAGGCCCGCCCTGACCAGAGCTGACATAGATTTTGGCTTGATCCAAGAAATGCATGTTGCAGCATTTAGGGATTTGATGCGGGAAAGGCTAGGCTTTGCTACAATATAAAGACATCGCCTGCCTGTGCGGTTCGCGAGACCGGTCTATATGCTCAGACCACCATCCACCGCAAAGGCTGCGCCAGTGGCGAATTTGCTCTCGTCGGAGGCCAGATAGACCACGAGATGCGCTGCATCATCCGGTTCCCCCATATGACCGACCGGTTGAGCCAGTTTGAACAGTTCTTCGGTTTCGGCAGGATTGGGCGTTCCGTCGATTACGCTGCGCACATTGGGCGTCATGATCGTGCCTGGCAGCACAGCGTTTACCCGGACGCCGTTTTTCTCGCGCGCGCAGTATAACGCGATGGATTTGGTCAGCATCGGAATCGCCGCCTTGGCACTGTTATAAGCGACCAGGTCGGCGCTGGCGTTGATCGCGGCGGCGGAAGAAAAATTGATTATTGAGCCGCCGGTCTTGCTCATCAGTGGCAGCGCCGCCTTGCAGCCCAGAAAAATCGAATCGACATCGACAGTGTAGCAGCGCCGGAAATCTTCGTAGCTGACGTCGGCGATAGAACCGAATACCGTGACAGCAGCATTGTTCACCAGCACGTCCAGCCGACCGTACGTTGCTTCGACATGGGCAATTACCTCAGCCCAGCGATCGGGATTGGTTACGTCCTGTTCCAGAAAATCGACATGGTCGCCCAGTTCCGCTGCGGTTGCCGCTCCGGCTTCCGCATTGTGATCGGTTATCAGCACCCGCGCACCTTCTTCGACCAATCGCCGTGCGGAGGCCTTGCCGAGCCCCATCGCGCCACCGGTCAACAATATAATCTTGTCCTGCACCCGTCCCATCGCTGCTCCTTGTCCCCGGCTGGCACCGGTGTCGTCCTTTATAAGATTACTCAGCGGCTTCCAGCTGTTCCATCTCGGTGACGCGCGGATCGTTGGGATAGATCCACTCCTCGCCGATCACCTGTTCGACGGCGAGATGTTCCGGTACCCGGTTCAGGCCGATCATCTTGTCGCAATTCTGATGAAAGCTGTAGATGCGCGCTTCCTGATAGCTAAGCGGGACGCTCTTGAAGCCGTCGCTTTCCATCGATTTCTGGATCATCTCGCCAAATTGCGTATCCTCGAGGATGATCGGCGACATGTCGCGGCCATTCGGCTTGCTCGCGTCGGGCACGGTCCAGAGATCCGGTGCCGGTCCGTCGCCCCAGTCCATCGCCATCGTCACCAGTTCCAGCCGGGTGGTATTGAGCGATGTGGGCCAGAAGATCAGCGGCGGGACGAAATAATTGCTCAGCGGCGAGACCCAGTTCGGGAACATTGTGTAGCTTTGGGTGCAGGTCCGGCCGAATTCGCCGACCCCTTCGATCTCCTGCCAGTTGGGCGGACTGTCGATGGCGCGGACATGCTCGCGGTCGGTTTGTTGGGGGGCGGGGGCCAGCATCCGGGCATGGCCGTTCGGATAGAGCGTGTTCACATTGCGTTTGCTGTCGACCAGCGGCGAGACGGTTTCCGGATGGATGAAGGGCACATGATAGACCTCCATATTGGCCTCCATCGCGACCTTCCAGTTACACTTCAGGTCAAAGCTGTGGCGCGCCGCCAGCCGGATCTTGTCAAAGCGGAACTCTTTCCACTCGTCCCAGACCGGGCCCAGCCATTGCTTGAGCGGCATCGCCTCTTCATCGAAATTCACGAAGATCAGATTGCCCAGCCGCTCGCATTTGACCGGAATCAGGCTGCGGCAGGACATGTCGAATTCGGGTCCGAAATCCTGCTTTTCCGGAACGCCGACCAGAGTACCATCGGTCTTGTAGGTCCAGTTGTGATAGCCGCACATCAGCCGCGGTGCCTTGCCCTTTTCTTCGGTAACCACCGGCGCGCCGCGGTGACGGCAGGTGTTGTAAAAGGCGCGGACTTCACCATCCATGCCGTGGACAATGATGATCGGATCACCGACCTGTTCCCATTTCATGAAACAGCCGGGCTCCGGCACTTCATCGATATGGGCAGCGAACAGCCAGCTTTTCTTCCAGAGATATTGCTGTTCGAGATCGTAATATTCCTGACTGGTATAGCGGCCAGCCGGCAGGTCGGGGAGATGGGGGAAGCCTTGGGGCGGGGCAGTGCGCGATGCTTCCCACTCCATCAGGCGCTTCATCTGATCGATATAGGCAGCATCCATCGGCATCCATATTCTCCCTCTTCGCCGGGTTGGTCGCATGGGGCAGGGGCCAAGTCGATTGGCAAATATGATAGACGGCGGAGGAGGGGGAGGCGGTCGTATTATATCCAATGCCGTGGACCTGAGCCTGTCGGCTAGCTCGCGGCCCTTACCGCGCCAATCAGATCGGCGGACCGCATGTCGCCCAACAACCCTTCGCCCATCTTGTTCATGACGTAACAATAGGTTGCTCGATTCTCCATATCGATGAGGATTTGCGAGCCGCCATAGCCGCCCCAGAACATGCTTTTTTCATTGGGTAGCTGGATCATCTCTCCGGTCAGGCCAAAGCCGAGACCGAACTTCAGCGGCATGCCCATCAGCACCAAGTCATTGCCCTCGATCTGCTGTTCGAGCGCCTTGCGGCACCCGGCTTCGGACAGGATGCGCTTGCCCTTGGCGACTCCGCCATTGGCGAGCAGCACATGGATTTCCGCAACCGATCTGGCATTGCCGGTGCCACCTGCGGCCGGTATCTCGGCGCCGCGCCATTCCCTCGACCGCGTGTCAAAGGGGTTGATGGGCGGGTTGGTAAAGGTCTTGCGCTGGATGCCATTCGCCGCCGCTTGCGCCGCACCGGCCTTCGGCGGGATCAGATCGGCAACCCGGTGATCATGCTCGGCGTCAAGACCGATGTGGAAATCTGCGTTGAGCGGCTCGGCAATTTCCTCACGGAAAACCGTGCCCAGCGATTTGCCGGTAATCCGGCGCACCACTTCGCCGACCAGATAGCCTTGGGTGATCGCATGATAGCCGACCTGTTTGCCCGGCTCCCACCAAGGTGCCTGGGCGGCCAGCAGTGAGGTGGCTTTTTCCCAGTCATAGAGATCTTCGCGGGTGATCGGCTCTTCCCAACCGGACAGACCGGAGGAATGGCTCATCAAATGGGCGACGGTGATATCCGCTTTGCCATTCTGCGCAAATTCCGGCCAATATTTTGCCACCGGCGCGTCGAAATCGAGCTCGCCGCGATCGGCGACCAGCAGCGCGGTGAGCGCGGTCATCGTCTTGGTGGTCGAATAGACATTGACGATCGTGTCGGCCTCCCATGGCCGTGTTTTCGCCTCGTCGGCCCAGCCACCCCAGATGTCGATAACGGTTTCGCCGTCGATGGTTGCGCAAAAGGACGCCCCGACATCGGCCCCGCTTTCGAGACTGGCGGACATGATATCGCGCACATGCGCAAACCGGTCCTGGCTGGACCCGTGAACCAAATTGCCTGTCATCGACTTTCCTTAAGCGGCTGAAACCCTGACCGGTATCGCGCTTTGGAGAGCCTGTCCAGTAATCGGATCGATATTGCTGTCGTCGGTCAGCAAGCGGTTGGTCGATCCGCCCTTGCTCATCACCTCATTCTTGCCCGCCTCGCTGTCGCCGAAGGCATGGCTCATGGAGATGACGCCCGGGCGGACCTTGTCGTCGGCCTTGGCGAGGCCAAAAATGGACGCGGTGGGCGAGGTAATTTCGATGATCGCACCGTCTTCGATGCCGGCTGCGGCCAAATCATCCGGATTGAAAAAGGCCGGATTGGTCGGCATTTTTTCGACCAGTTTGGGGAAGGTATGGCCGTTGCTGTTGTAGCGATGCTTGGACCGGCGCGAAATCAGGCGGAAGTCAAAGCCATTTTCGACCGGATCATTGGCCGCATAGGCGATCAGCTCGCTGGGCATGGCGCCAGCGTTGAGATCGAATTTTTCCTCCGCATCCGGATCCGCCGGACCAACCACCGGGTGAAGCTCATCATAGGTGATTGCTGCGCCCTTGCGTTCCAACGCGGCTGCGTCGGCCTTGGCCTTGCTCGGCTTGAGCAGCGAGCCTTCGGAAATCAGGTCGAGCACGGTCGCCTTGTCGGGGCATTCGTCCATTGATACGGGGCCGCCGGGGAAATTCATTTCGATGCCCATATGCTTGGCCAGCCACCACAGCATTTCATATTCGTCCATCGTGTCGCCGGGCGGCGGCACCATCGCTTCGGTATAATGGGCATAGGCTTCTTCAGTAAAGGCATCGGAGACATTGTTGATGTCTTCGCGTTCCAGACACATCGAAGGCGCCAGGATCATGTCCGCGCGCTTGGCGCTGGCCGACATCCAGGGATCAACCTGGATGAACAATTCGCATTCGTCCAGCGCGCGGCGGACTTTCTGCTGGTCCGGAAAGGCAATTTCGGGATTGCCGCCGATCGAGATTAGCGCCTTGATCTGGCCTTCGCCTGGCGTCAGGATTTCATCGGCCAGTACGTTGCACGGCATTTCCTTGCCAAGCAAGCCGAGGCCACGGATGCGGGATTTGGCAAAGCCTTCGCCAAAGGTCGGCATTTTTGGGGCAACCTGTGCCTTTTTCGGTCCGCCCATCAGCGGGTTGAAAACCATTGGCGCGGAGACCCGCTCGCCTTCCTGATTGAACCGGGCGCAGAGGATGTTGAGCGAGGCCACGAGATATTCTGTCAGCGTGCCATTGCCGGCCATTTCTGGACCGGTGCCGGTGACGACGCGGCCTTTGTTGGCACCGGCAAACATCCGGGCGGCGGCGATCAGTTGATCCTTGTCGACCCCTGCTCGCTTGGCGGCAATGTCGGGGGTCATCGGTTTGACGGATGCTTCCAATTCTTCCAGACCATCTACATGCGCGGCGACGAAATTCTGGTCGTAGAGCTTCTCTTCGAAAATCACGTTGAGCATGCCGGCGAGCAGTGCCGGGTCTTCACCCGGTTTTACCGGCAGATAGATATCCGCCAATTTGCCCATCTCGCTCACCCGAGGGTCGGCGACGATGACTTTCAGCCCGCGTTCCTTGGCATCGCGCAGACCGCGCGACGGGGAAGCTGTCGGCATGCCGCCGGAATAGTGGGAGACAATCGGATTGTTGCCGACAAACATCGCGACGTCAGAATCGGTGAAGGCGTTGCCGCCGCCCATCCACATGCCATAGCGGGCGGTGGTGAACACCTTGGCCGGCTGGTCGACGGTGACGCTGGTATACCAATTGCGCGACCCGATGCCTTGAGCGAATGCATAGGATGTGCCGAGCACGGCGCTGTTCTGAAAGGCGTTTGTGCCGCAATAGACCGCGATACTGTGCGGGCCGTGTTCCTCGACCATTTTCTTCATCTGCGCGCCAGCCAGTTTTAGCGCTTCGGCGGTGGCGATATCCTTGAAACTGCCATCGGCCTGGCGAATCTTGCTGGTGATCATCCGGTCAGGAAGATTGTGCATGTCGGGCAGCTGGCGACCCTTGATGCAGGTATAGCCGTGAAACAGATGGTCTTGCTTGTCACCGCGTACGGAGACAATCTTGTCATCTTCCACTTCCACCACCATCGCACAGCTGGCGTGACAAAAGCGGCAAAAACTGCGTTTGGTTTCGACGGACATGAATCTCTCCTATTTTAGGAGATGTCTAGGCGCGGCTGAGATTGCAGGCGACTGGCAAAAATGCTCGGAAGGAGTGAATTCTGGCACCGGCTCACCATTTCGCCTGCGCACGCCATGAACGCATCCAAAATTAGCCGCTATTGCGCAAGGCCGTGGCAATAGCGTTGAGCGACAATTGAATGCCCTCGCCGATGCGCGGGTCATCCTCGCCCGCACGCAGGCGTTTCATCAGTTCGATCTGCAGATGGTTGAGCGGCTCGATATAGGGCAAGCGCAACTCGATGCTGTTGAACAGCGAGGGGCTCTTCGCCAGCAGATGCGGCTGTTCGGTAATCTCGAGCAGGATATCGCGGGTCTGAAACCAGCCGGAGCGGATACGGCTGAAAAAGGCCTGACCCATCTTCTGGTCCTCGACCAGTCCGGCATAGCGCGCGGCGATGCCCATGTCGGACTTGGCGAGTACCATCTCCATATTCGACAGGGTTGCCTGAAAAAACGGCCAGCTCTGCGCCATCTCCTTCAGCTTCGCCTTGTCATCAAACGCCGCGAGCGCCTGGCCTACGCCATACCAGCCGGGCAGCATTACGCGTGCTTGCGCCCAGCTGAATACCCAGGGAATGGCGCGCAGATCCTCGATCTTGTCGCTCTTTGTGCGGCTCGCGGGGCGCGAACCGATTTTGAGCTTGGCGATCTCTGTCAGCGGCGTCATTTGCCGGAAAAAAGTGCGGAATGCGTCGTCGCTGTAGACCAGATCGCGATATTCGGTGAACGCGACTTGCGAGATTTCATCCATTGCCGCGGCGAAATCGGCCTGCACGGCGGCATCGGTGCGATCGGGTTCGAGCGAATTGATCAGCACCGCGGACGTCATCGCTTCCAGATTGGCTTCTGCTCCGTCCTCTGTGCCATATTTCGCCGCGATCACTTCACCCTGTTCGGTGATCCGGATGCGGCCGGCGACGGTGCCCTTGGGCTGCGCCTTGATCGCGCCGAAAGCCGACCCGCCGCCGCGACCCACTGCGCCGCCGCGACCATGAAATAACTGCATCTTTATCCCGGCCTTGGCGAAAATCGGGGTCAGGGCGTCGCTCGCCTTGAACAGGCTCCAGGTCGAGGTCAGATAGCCGCCATCCTTGTTGCTGTCCGAATAGCCGATCATCACTTCCTGATGACCACGCTCCTTGCCCAGCGCATGCATTTCCGGAATGGCGAAGAAATCGGTCATGACCTGCGGCGCATTTTCCAGATCGGCAACCGTCTCGAACAGGGGCACAGCCATTATCGGGCAGGACGGTGCTGCCTCTTCATCGGTTGGCGCGTGATAGAGGCCGGTCTCCATCAGCAGCACATAGACTTCCAATATGTCGGAAACGCTCTCGCCGTTGCTGATATTATAGTTCGTGATGACGTCGGGGCCATATTTCCGATGCGCTTCGGCAGCGGCGCGGATGATCGACAATTCTTTGGCGGTTTCTTCGCTATAGGCGATCCATGGACTGGCCAGCGGTCGGTTGTTGGCCAGCTCTGCTCGCAACAGCTCAACGCGGGCTGCTTCGTCGAGTGCCAGATAATCCGGTTCAACGCCCGCTTGCTTCAGCAGTTCAGCGACCACACGTTCGTGCACGCGGCTGTTCTGGCGCATGTCGAGCGTGGCGAGATGGAATCCGAATAGTTCGACAGTCCGGATTAGCCGGCCCAGCGCCCCGGAAGTCGCGAACACCCCTTTACCAGAAGATTTGAGGCCATGGGCAAGGATCAGCAGTTCCGCACGCAGCTGTTGTGGATTGTCATAAGGCTTGGCTGCGATGGTGGATGCGCGGCCGGGTACATGGTCGCATAGTTTCAGATGGGTCGCCGACAGCCGGGCATAGATTCCCGACAGCGCCCTGCGATAGGGTTCGTCTTTACGGCTCGGCGCATCATCGCCGCTGGCCTCCGCCAGTTCGAGCACCCTATCCGGCACATCCGCAAGTTCGGTGGAGATCGAGAGTTCGGCGCCAAGCGCATGCACGCTGGCCAGATAATAGCCGATCACGGTTTCGGCGGCGCGCGAAAGCGCTTCGTTCATGGCATGAGCGTCGACAAAGGGATTGCCGTCCCGGTCGCCACCAATCCAGCTGTTGAGCTTCAGGAAACTGGGCAGGCGGGCACCCAATATCCGTTCCCATTTGGCATAGAGCCGCGGCAGAACGGGAAGGAATACGTCCTTCATGTAGCTTTGCGAAATTTGCACCTCGTCGGTGACGAACAATCGTTCCCGGCGTAGCGGACGGGTCTGCCAGAGCAAGGCAATCTGGCGCATGATCGCAGCGTCGAGCATATCGCCTTGTGGTGTTTCCGCTTCGCCTTCATCCTTCATCAGCAATAGTTCGGCGATCCGGGACTTGTGATCAATGATGCTCTTGCGCCGGACTTCGGTTGGGTGAGCGGTCAGCACCGGCGCGATCAACGCCTCGTCGAGCAGGTCCAATATCGCCTGCCGATCAACACCCTCGCTGGCGAGCAGCTCAATCGTCTCGACCACCGTGGCCCCTTTTTCGGCTGCCACTCCCTGGCGATCCTCGGCGAGGTTGGCGAGCAGCGAAAACAACATGAATCCCCGCACAAAGGCCAGCGTTTCGTCAAGCGTCAGCGCATCAAGACCCGGGTCAATCGCGTCGGCATCAGCCAATCCCCGATGCCGATCAACGCTGGTCGAACGGATATATTCGGTGCGCCGGTATAGCTCCTCCCCGCCATAGGACCGAATGACATCGCCGAGCAACTTGCCGAGATATTTGATGTCGGGATTTTGGCGGACGGTGAGGGATTGGGTCATACGGATATGCTGCACTGCGGCAGAGTTTTGGTCAAGAAAATCCGGTTGCGATTTGGCGGCAGTCACAAACTCTGCCAATTCTGCACGCACGCATCCTAGTTTACATTTTCGTCAAAATCGGGTAATTGTTTACAAAATAAGGTCGCGCAATCGAAACGAATGGGGGGAGTTTCATGACTGCTCAACAGAAGCGCGCGGCAGCATTTCTCAGTTTTCTGCTAATTGCGCTAACATCTGCTTTTTTGTTGTGGCTCGCGTTGCTCGTCGCATGGTCGAGTCAGCCGCTCGGCGGAGAATTTCCGGGTCGTTTTTTCATACTCCTGATTCATGATGTTAGCAGTCTGCAAATAGCTTTAAAGTCCGTCCCTTTTCTCGTAGTTTTCGGAATATCGCTTCTTGGCAATTATCAGCTGCGAGATTGGATATTCTATGGAACCATTGCTGTATCGGTGTCAGGGATTGCCGCTGCAACCTATCTGCTGATGGAGCTGAATGCCATTCCTACCGCACGACGGTTTTGGCAATATTCGCCCGTCGAAGGGCTGCATGACTATCAATCTTTAGTGGCGGCCATGCGATCAAGTCTGGTGCCGTTTATAGCGTGGTTCGTTGGATTGCTTGCGTCCCAACTGGGTATAAAATTTCCAAGAGGAGGAGATGATGCAACCTAAATTTAGCAAGAGTTGCAGATATTCCGCTTCTGTTCTGGCTTGTCTGTCGGCGCTCTGCGCGAGTCAGACGGTGTCGGCCAAAGATATTCCGGTTACCATATCCTGGAGTGGTACCAAACCGGACCTAGTGTCTATTCAGATACCGGGTGGAATGTCGGACTTTGATTATGATGCCCGGACTCAGGTCTTTTCATCGACGTTGCCGATCGATGACGGGCAAGTGGAGGTCCGTACCCTCCTGGTCAATTATTCCGGGACAAATCATCCATTTTATCTGAAAGTGAATCCCTTCCTCCCGAAAATCGCATTTCGGTTGTCAATGACACCGGCTAAATCTTGCCTGAAGAGTCACATTGATCGGGTTGCTAAAAAAGTTGATAATCTTCCGGATGCCATGCGGGCAGTGCTGCAGGCCGGGCAGCTGCTGGCGATTGACTTGCCCGACGATTGCGGTGACTTGTCGGGCAAGGCGCAGGAAGCAAAATATAAGCGAACCGTACAGCTGGCCCAATATTCGAATGGATTGTTCCAAACGGGCCAGAAATTACGGTCCGAATATCTCGAGTCAGTTCCGAAAGCTAGCAGGCGCAGGGTGGCCGCAGAGGTCGCCGAATATGAAAACGAGATAGACAGTCTCGAGGCGGTCCAGCTGGCGGCGACCAGAACGGAAGCTCAGTATCAGCGTGATTTTGATAAAGCAGCGGCAATCAATGATGTGTTGCTTCAACGCGCCCAATCAGACGAGCAATTGGAGACGCTTTACAAACAGCAGGGTTTAACGATCAATCAACTCGAAAAAGATGGTCGCTATCTAGACGCCAGAGCGGCTTCTATACGTCAGTCAAATTCTTCTGGGCCCTAACTCTCCAGTTCGATGTCCCAATAAAGCCAGTCGTGCCATGTATCGTGGAGGAAATTGGGCGGAAAAGCCCTGCCGTGTTCCTGCAGGTGCCAGCTGGTCGGTTTGATCGGACGATTGGCGAGCTGCATATGCGCCTCCTTGGGCGTCCGTCCGCCTTTCTTGAGATTGCATGGCAGGCAGGCCGTGGCGACATTTTCCCACGTGGTGCGGCCTTTCTGGCGACGCGGAATGACATGATCGAAGGTCAGGTTGTTCGGCGATCCGCAATATTGGCATTCGAACTTGTCGCGCAAAAACAGGTTGAAGCGGGTAAAGGCCGGATATTCCGACGGCTTGATATATTTCTTGAGCGCAATCACCGACGGGATTTTCATGTCGAGATTGGGGCTGTGCACTTCGCGCTCATAACTGGACACGATATCGACCCGGTCGAGAAACACAGCCTTGATCGCGGTTTGCCAGGGCCACAGGCTGAGCGGATAATAAGACAGCGGTGTATAGTCGGCGTTGAGGACGAGCGAGGGGCAGCTTTCCGGATGCCTCAGCAAGTCGGGGTGATACATAAGCACTGACTCCCTTGTCCTTTACTGTCCGCTCTTTATGCCTAAGAACATGACATGACTATTACACAAACAACATTATCCGGCTTATGACGTCAAGTGCGCAGTTAAATCCAGATATTGTAGTGCGTTTTGCCCCTAGCCCCAACGGATTGTTGCATTTGGGCCACGCCTATGCCGCGATGGCGGCGCATGATTTCGCCAAGTCCCGAGGCGGTCGGTTTCTGCTCCGGATCGAGGATATCGACAGCGGTCGCACGCGGCCCGAATTTGTAACGGCGATACTGCAGGATTTGCGCTGGCTCGGCCTGCTCTGGGACGGGGATGTGATTTTCCAGTCCGATAGGCTGGACAGCTATGCGGCGGCAGCGGACCGGCTGAAGGCCAAGCGTCTGTTATATCCCTGTTTCTGCAGTCGTTCCGACATGCGCCAAATGCAGGATGATGATCGGCAGCCGGAGGGGCCGGATGGTCCGATCTATCCCGGAACATGCCGGCATCTGGATCCGGCACTGGCCAAGAAACGAATCGCAACGGAGGCGCACAGCTGGCGGCTTGATATCGCCAAGGCAGTTGCGATCACTGGACCGCTGCAATGGACGGATGAACGGCACGGCGCGCAATCAAACCATCCGGAGTGGCTGGGCGATGTCGTGCTGGTACCAAAGGAAACGCCGGTGGCCTATCATCTGGCGGTAGCGGTCGACGACGCGCGCGATGGTATTACCCATGTGGTGCGCGGCGACGATTTATTTGCATCAACGCATATACACCGTCTTTTACAGGCCTTGCTGGATTTGCCGACGCCGGTTTACGTGCATCACCCGCTGCTACTCGATGAAACCGGTACGAAGCTCTCGAAAAGCAGGGATTCTGCCTCTTTGTCCGTATTGCGGTTGGCTGGCCATAGCGGGTATAAATTGTTGCAAGATTTTCGGCAGGGTATCTTCCCGGTTGGAATTTCACTCTCCCAAGGGTAAGGTGCTTTTATGAGCTATATTTTGATATTGATGATTGTCGCAGCGGCTGGTGCCGTCGTTTACGCCCTCGTGCGCGGGCTGATTGCCTTTGCTAATATGGAACCGGGGGATGTCGACGCAGACGGCATTACCGCGTCGCACAAGAAGCAGAATGAAATGATGTTTGCGCGTGTCAAATATCAGGCGATAGCGATCATCCTGGTGGTTATATTGCTCGCCGTGGCAGGCGGCCAGAGCTAGACCGCTTCCCTCATGGTCAAGCTCAACAAGATTTACACGAAAACGGGCGATGACGGTACGACCGGTCTGGTCGATGGATCGCGCATTGCCAAAAATGATCCGCGCATGGCGGCGATTGGCGATGTCGATGAACTGAACAGCGCGCTGGGTGTCGCGATTTGCGAAATTACCGATGATGCGCTGGTTCAGGAATTGCGCATGGTCCAGAATGACCTGTTTGACCTTGGTGCGGATCTGGCGACGCCAGCCAAAGCGGGTGATGATTTTGCCCCTTCAGAAATGACACTACGCATCGTGCCAGCGCAGGTGGAGCGGCTGGAAAGCAAGATCGATGCCGCCACCGCCGAGCTTGATCCGCTCACCAGTTTCATTTTGCCCGGCGGCGCAAAATCCGCTGCTGCCGTGCACCTAGCCCGGGCTATAGCCCGGCGGGCCGAACGGACATGTGTTGCCGCTGCCCAAGAGATGCCGCTCAATCCCCACGCACTGGCCTATATCAATCGCCTTTCAGATTATTTGTTCGTTCTCGGGCGAGCACTTAATAGCGGCGGCAAGGACGATATATTATGGGTACCGGGAGGGTCGCGCTAGCGAGCGCAAGCGCCATTCTTGAAAAATATTTGCAACCAACTGGCGCGAATATACGTTGTTGACCTAAATATCGTTCGCTCTATGTTCTGAAATGCACTTGAGCTTCCACCGGAGTAGGATTGATCGCCAGCCAACCACAAAGCCCGTTCACGCCTTTGGCTGACGCAGATAATCGTTCTCGTGCAAGCCTATTGCTCGATCGTTTCCGGGATGTGCGATGCCACTCACTGCGCTTGGCCGACGGCTTGAGCGATGCGGATGCGACCGCGCAGTCGATGGATGACGCGTCCCCGACAAAATGGCATCTGGCCCACACCAGCTGGTTTTTTGAAACTTTTCTGCTCCGCGATCATGTCGCTGACTATCGGCTGTTCGACGACGACTATCCCTATTTGTTCAACAGCTATTATGAGGCCGAAGGGGCGAGGCACGCCCGACCGGAGCGCGGCCTTTTGACCCGCCCGTCGCTGACCGACGTGAAAAAATACCGCAACCATGTCGATGGCGCGATGATCGAGGCGATGGGAGGGTTTGACCAAGAATTGCTCGACCTGGTCGAGCTCGGTCTCCATCATGAACAGCAGCATCAGGAATTGCTGCTGACTGATATTCTCCATCTCTTCTCGCGCAACCCTTTAAAGCCTGCCTATTCCGGCAAGGTGCCCGTTCGCACCGCCGAGGCTGGCCCGCTGCAATGGATTGAGGGGCCTACCGGTGTTCACCAGATCGGCCATGAGGGTACGGACTTTGCTTTTGATTGCGAAGGGCCGCGCCATGATATGCTGCTGCACCCCCATACCCTCGCCAACCGACCAGTGACCAACGGCGAATGGCTCGCGTTTATCGAAGACGGTGGCTATCGGGATTCCCGCCATTGGCTGTCCGATGGCTGGGCGTGGGTCCAGGACGAACATATTGACGCCCCCTTGTACTGGAACCGCACTGTCGACCAGAATTGGGCGGAATTTGGATTGGCCGGCAATCACAGCCTCGACCGTTCCGCACCAGTCAAACATATCAGCCTCTACGAAGCCGATGCCTATGCAAGTTGGGCTGACGCTCGCCTGCCAACGGAAGCGGAATGGGAAGTGGCCGCTGATCAGGGCTTGCCGAACACCGGATCAGTCTGGGAGTGGACCGGCAGCGCCTACCGACCCTATCCCGGCTTCAAGCCCGCAGCCGGCGCGGTCGGCGAATACAATGGCAAGTTCATGTCCGGGCAGTTTGTTCTGAAGGGCGGCAGCGTCGCCACCTCGCCTGACCACATCCGGCCCAGTTACCGCAATTTCTTTTACCCCCAACAGCGCTGGCAGTTCACCGGATTGCGGCTCGCAAAAGACCTTTAGGATCAAGGATTTCTGGCATGGATATGACCACCACCCTCATCGATCAT
The DNA here is from genome assembly GCA_024636595.1 of Sphingomonadales bacterium. Classification (GTDB taxonomy): domain Bacteria; phylum Pseudomonadota; class Alphaproteobacteria; order Sphingomonadales; family Sphingomonadaceae; genus Parasphingorhabdus. The sequence goes on from JAGXGT010000155.1 coordinate 18,663, forward strand.
ACATTTCAGAAAGACGTGCGGCGCTGCTTCGACCAGCGGGCCTATGCGCTTCCCGCACGCTGGCTCTATGATCGGCGCGGGTCGGAATTGTTCGAGGATATTACCGGATTGCCGGAATATTATCCCACGCGCACCGAGACCAAACTGTTGCGGGACCATGGTGCTGACTTTGCCGAAGCGATCGGCAAGGGCCGGGCGGTAATCGAATTTGGTTCGGGCAGCTCGGTCAAAACACCCCATTTGCTGCGCGCCGTCGAGCCCGCTGCCTATGTGCCAATCGATATCTCCGGCGAGTTTCTTGAACATAGCGCCGCGATTTTGCAGGATGATTTTCCCGATCTGCCGATCCACCCGGTTGAAGCGGACTTCATGACACGGGTCGAACTGCCGGACGCGGTGGCGGACTTGCCCAAGCTTGGTTTTTTTCCCGGCTCGACGATCGGCAATATGATTGCGAGAACGTCGGTGGACCTGCTACGGTTTATGCGCGAAACGCTGGGCATCGGTTCGCAGTTGCTGATCGGAATGGACCGGATCAAGGACAGACAGGTGCTGATCAATGCCTATGACGACAGCGCCGGCGTTACTGCCCAGTTTTCGCTCAATTTGCTCGACCGGATCAACCGCGAACTGGATGGCGATATTCCAGTGGAAAATTTCCGTCATGTTGCAGTGTGGAATGATGACTATGCCCGGGTCGAAATCTATCTGGAGGTGCAGGACGATGTAACCTTCTCGATAGATGGAACCACGCACAGCCTGTCCAGTGGCCAGCGGATCCATATAGAGAATAGTCACAAGTTCGGGTTGCGCGATGCCCGGTTGATGCTTCGCGCCGGAGGCTGGACACCGCTATGTGACTGGAGCGATGAACAGGATTATTTTACGCTGATTCTGGCCGAAGCGCACCCTTATAAGCACGCACCCTGATACTCAGTCTTTAGTCGAAATGGCCGTTGGCGACTTGCTATATTTTGCGCGCCACGTGGTAATCCATTCATAGGCACCGCGACACTCAGGCATGGCGCTGGCATCCGTCAGGCGAAACATGTCACCGTCCCAGACATAATTTTCCGCGCTTCCGCAATCGCCAAGTCCGCGCCCCTTGCCATAGCTGCTCAATGTCTGATCTTGTTCATCCCACCCCGCATTGACCAGCAAGGGATCGGTGCCTTCACCGCCCCAACTGGGCTGGCGGTCAAACTCGGCGGGGGCAAAAGTCCAGCCGCTGGGGCCGTCTTGGCTTTCAATATATTCTCCAACATAAGGGGCGCTGGAAAAATTATAGGCCCCCGAGCCGCACGAAATCAGCACTAGCGCCCGGAACCTATTGCCGCGCCTGCTAAGCGGATAGACTTGATCCTCGACCAGTCCATAGCGCTCGTCTTTGCATCGCGAATCCTCGACCAGTGCGATGATGGCATTGGTTTCGGGGACCAGATCTGCTGCGTCCCACTGGTCGACCATGATCATTGGTATATCGGGTGCAACAGCTTGAAATGTCCGTGACCCTTTGGCGACCAGCGCCGTATCGGTTCCGGCGCGATCCTGTTTCTGGTCGATGTAGCGCAAGGCGGCCGATGAACCGGCCAGCGAAATCAGCGTGATATTTTCACCACCGGGCCCCCTCAAGGCAAGCCGTTTGCCTTTGATGATGGCTGCCGCCACTTTTCTGGCATCCTCGCCCACAATCTCAATCGGATAATCGCCTTGCACAATCGGTCCGGTATCTACCAGCTGGCCGTCAACGATCATCTGGTAGCGATCCATATCCTTGGGCTCGAATGAAATGTGGATCTTGAAAATATCATCGCTGCCTGCGGTTCGGACGATCGACACTGGGCCATCCCAGTCACCATAGCCGCTGCCACCCGCTTCCGGCTCCAACGAGACCGCTTGGCAATTACCGCCATTGTCGCAGCCGACCGCCCAATCGCCGAAAGTCCGGATTTCGCCCGGCTGCGCCGCTGGCATGGTGGTGGCAGCGGCTATTGTCGCAAATACTCCGGCGATGAAACTGATAGGGGGCATAATTGCAATCTAGCCAGTTTGCCTGACAATCGCTAGTGGCTTGTTCAATCACGACGAACAGCGCGAAAGGCATGGAATGAAAGCAATTGGCATTATCGGATCGGGGCAAATGGGTGCCGGCATCGCACAGGTATCGGCGCAGGCAGGCTATCATGTCTATCTTTCCGATGTTAGCATGGAGATCGCCGAACGCAGCAGGGAGGGTATTGCCAAGCAGCTGGCGCGGCTGGTCGAAAAGGAAAAAATCGAACATAAGGCCGCCGACACCGCGCTCAGCCGGATCGAGCCGATTGTTCAGCTCGATCCGATGGCCAATGCCGATATCATCATCGAAGCGGCAACCGAGCGGGAAGAGGTGAAACGCCAGATTTTCGCTGCAGCATCCGAGGTGCTAGGGCACCAAGCGATCTTGGCCAGCAATACATCATCGATATCGATCACCCGGCTGGCGCAGGCGGTCAAGGATCCGTCGCGTTTTGTTGGCGTGCATTTTTTCAACCCGGTGCCGTTGATGGGACTGGTCGAAGTCATCCGCGGGCTGGCAACCAGCGACCAGACCGCGGCAATGGCCAGCGATTTTGCCAAGGCGGTCGGCAAGATCCCGGTGATGGCCAAGGATTCTCCCTGTTTCGTCGTCAACCGCATCTTGCTGCCGATGCTCAATGAAGCTTTTTTCGTGCTCGGCGAGGGTACAGCGTCGATGGAGGATATCGATCGCGGTGTGCAGCTCGGTCTCGGTCATCCGATGGGGCCGTTGACGCTGGCTGATCTGATTGGTCTCGATACACTGCTGGAAATCTTGCGGGTGCTGCAAAATGATTTCGGTGACCCCAAATATCGCCCGGCCCCGATCCTGATGAAATATGTCGAGGCGGGTTGGCTGGGCCGCAAGACCGGCAAGGGTTTTTATGACTATTCGGGCGAAGTGCCGGTCCCGACGATGTGAACGGATTTGATCCCCGGACCCTGGCTTTTTATCAGGAATCGGCCGACCACTATGTCGACGACCATCCGCGCGATGTAGCGAGTCATATTCCGGCCTTTCTTGATCGTCTACCACCCGCCGGAGCGATCTTGGAATTGGGCTGTGGCGGCGGCGTTGATGCAGCCTATATGGAAGAGCGTGGTTTCGCGGTGGAGGCCACGGATGGCGTGGTTGCGATGGCAGCCAAGGCGGAGCAGCGCCTGAAACATCCGGTACGGGTCATGCGCTTTCACGAACTCGATGCGGTTGAACGCTACGACGCCATTGTAGCGACCGCTTCCCTGTTGCATGTGCCGAAGCCCGAGTTACCTTATGTTCTGGCCAGAATTTGGTGCGCCCTGAAGACCGGCGGATGGCATGTTGCGACATATAAGACCGGCCATGCAGCAGGTTGGGATGATCATAAGCGTTATTATAACTATCCTTCGGTGGAAGAATTGGAGGCATGTTATAAACAAGCTGGCCAATGGACCGGTTTAGAAATAACGGCGTCTATGGAAAAAGGCTTTTTTAGCGGGCCAGGTCGATGGCTAACCATCCAAGGGCAGAAATAGATGCGGAAAGAACAGCAGATATGACGGAAATCAGAGACTTCGAAATCGACATCCCGAAGACCGCACTGGACGATCTCGACATCAGATTGCGGCATGTGCGCTGGCCTGATCCGGAGCCGGTTGATGATTGGTCGCAGGGTATTCCGCTCGACTATGTGAAGACCATCGTCGATCACTGGCGGACCAGCTATGACTGGAAACGCTGCCAGGATGCGCTCAATCAATATTCGCATCATCTGACCGAGATTGACGGCGTCGATATCCATTTCATGCATATCCGCTCTCCGGAAGCCGGCGCGCGGCCGCTGGTCATGACGCATGGCTGGCCTGGATCAATCGTCGAGTTCATGGATGTGATCGGCCCGCTGACCGATCCGGTGGCCCACGGCGGCGAGGCGAAAGATGCCTACCATCTGGTCGTGCCGTCGCTGCCCGGATATGGATTCTCCGGCAAGCCGACCAACACCGGCTGGGGCATCGAGAAAATTGCAAAGGCCTGGGATACGCTGATGATGCGGCTCGGCTATGATCGCTATTTCGCACAGGGTGGGGACTGGGGCGGGATGGTCACCTCCGTCATCGGCGCGCAGAATCTCGGACGATGTGCCGGCATTCATGTCAATCTGGTCATTGTCGGGCCGCCTTCGGAAGAAATTATGAACAACCCGACCCCGGAAGAGCAGGCATCACTTGCCCATTTCGCCGTCTACCAATCGCAGGGCGCGGGCTATGCCGAAATCCAGCGCACCCGACCGCAGACGCTCGGCTATGGTCTGGCGGATTCTCCGGTCGGACAAATGGCCTGGATCATGGAAAAATTCCAGGGCTGGTCGGACGATGCCAAAGCCCCGGACGACAATTTCGATTGTGACCATCTGCTCGACAATGTGATGATCTACTGGCTCAACAACGCTGGCGCATCCTCGGCCCGGCTGTACCGCGAAAGCTTTGGCGCGCCCAATATTGATCTGGTCGAGATCCCGTCGGGGTGCAGCATCTTCCCCAACGAGATCATCACCCCCTCGCGCCGCTGGGCCGAGCAACGGTTCAAGAATTTGCACCACTGGGGCGAACCGGAACGCGGCGGCCATTTCGCGGCTATGGAAGTGCCCGAACTGTTTGTGCAGGAAGTGCGGAGCTGTTTCGGAGCGATGGAGCTCTAGCGGCGCGTGCTTGCCCTGATCACCCGGCGGCTGATGACGGCTATCCCGACACTGCTGGTGATCATATTGGCGTCCTTCTTTCTGATGCGGCTGGCGCCCGGCGGGCCTTTTGATGGTGAACGGCCGCTGGATCCGGCGACGCAAGCCGCGCTGCAACAGGCTTATGGTCTTGATCGGCCTTTGTGGGAGCAGGCGTGGCTCTATATTTCACGGCTGGTACAGGGAGATTTCGGACCATCATTGGTCTACCGCGATTTTACCGTTTCGGAGCTGATTGCGCAGGGTCTCCCCATTTCTCTGACTCTGGGCGGGTTGGCGATACTGCTGGCCCTGCTGATCGGCGTGACGGCTGGTCTTTTTGCTGCGGTTCGAGCGGGAAAGGCCACCGACAAGACCATCATGATGCTGGCGACGGTCGCTACCGCGCTACCCACCTTTGTCACCGGACCGGCGTTGGCGTTGTTTTTGGGATTGTGGCTGGGATTGCTGCCGGTGTCGGGAATCGGTGAAGGCGGCGCCTGGCTGATCATGCCGGTGGTAGCGCTGGCGCTGCCGGTGTCGGGAGCGATCGCCAAACTCACCCGCGCCGGGTTGGCCAGCGTGCTCAAGCAGGATCATATCCGCTCGGCCCGGGCGCGAGGTCTGTCTGAGACAAAAATCATGTTAAAACATGGACTTAGGACAGCCATGGTGCCGGTTGCGAGCTATCTCGGTCCGGCCGCAGCGGGTCTTTTGACCGGTGCGGTCGTGGTCGAAACTGTCTTCGGACTACCGGGCCTCGGGCGCTATTTCGTCCAGGGTGCGCTCAATCGTGATTATCCGCTCGTGCTCGGAGTGGTCACGCTTTATGCGGCGCTGATCATCCTGTTCAACCTGTTTGCCGACCTGATCTACGGCTGGCTTGATCCCAGAATGCGGGATGGGTGATATTGTGCTGAAAACCCACCTTGCCCTTTTTCTGGTTCTGGTCACTGTGGCGCTGGCTTTGGTGCTCCCGTTCCTGCTCCCGTGGAGCTATGACCAGATTGACTGGAACGCCGTCCGCGCACCGGCGTTCAGCGGATCACATTTGTTTGGTACCGATGAAATCGGCCGCGACCGTCTCGCCCGACTGGCAGCCGGAACCCGGATCACGCTGATGGTTGCGATTGCCGCAGCGCTGGTGTCGCTGATCGTCGGCATTGCCTGGGGCGCAACCGCAGGCTGGATCGGTGGCAGGGTCGATGAAGCGATGATGCGCATCGTCGACGGCCTCTACGCGCTACCATTCATGTTCATTGTTATCCTGCTGATGGTGGTGTTCGGGCGATCGATCCTGCTGGTTTTTGTCGGCATCGGGCTGGTCGAATGGCTGACCATGGCGCGAGTGGTCCGGGGCCAGGTGATGGCTCTGAAACAACGCCCCTTCATTCTGGCTGCCGAGGCGGCAGGGACGCCGTCAATCGCGATCATGCTCCGCCATATATTGCCCAATATCGCCGGTGTCGCGCTGGCCTATCTGATGCTGACCGTGCCGCAGGTGGTGATGGTCGAGAGCTTTCTCTCCTTCCTCGGACTGGGCGTACAGGAACCGCTGACCTCGCTCGGTATCCTGGTCAAGGAAGGCGCCGATGACATGGATATGACGCCGCTGGGTCTGGCGCTACCGGGTGGCCTGCTGGTGATCATATTGGTCTGCCTGACGATCGAAGGCGAACGACTGAGAGACCGCTTCTCGTGAGCCTCTATACCATCCGGAATCTGGCAGTGGATATCGCTGGCAATCGGCCGGTCGAGGACGTCAGCCTGACCGTCGAGGCGGGACAGTGCACCGCCCTGATCGGTGCGTCGGGTTCCGGGAAGAGCCTGACGTGCCTGACGCCCTTTGGCTTGACGCCCGGAGTCGCTTCCGGCTCTATGCTATTGGACGGGATTGATCTGGGGAACGCCGATGCCGTCAGAATTCGTGATGCGCGCCGTCGGCTCACTGGATTTGTGTTCCAGCAGCCCCTCACTGCGCTGACGCCGCATCTGACGGTCGGTGCCCAATTGCAGGAGGCGACGATGCAGGCCGGTGCCGCCCGGCCACCGCGGCGGGAACTGTCGCAAAAACTGGAGCGGGTCGGCCTTGCTCGGACCGACGAGCGGCTCGACCAGTTTCCGCACCGGCTGTCCGGCGGCGAACGCCAGCGGGTGATGATTGCGGCGGCCATAGCCCATAGCCCGAAATTGCTGATCGCCGACGAGCCGACCAGCGCCCTCGACGCATCCTTGCGCGCCGAGATAATGGACCTGCTCGACGAACTACGCGCCGAGCAAGGGCTGGGGTTGCTGCTGGTGAGCCATGACCTTGCGTCGGTCGAGGGCCATGCCGATCAACTGGTGGTGATGGACAAGGGCCGGGTGGTGGAGAGCGGTCCGGCTAGCGATGTCATTACCGATCCCAAGGAAGATTATACGCGGCGCCTGATCGCCGCTACGCCGCGTCTTGACGAGCCGGGACCGAAGCTGCCCCAGCCCGGTGAAATTTTGCTGGAAACCAATCTTCTGGGGGTGGAATTTGCTCGTCCCGGCTGGCGCCGGGGAAAGCTCAGGGCGCTGGCGGATGCCAACATTGTCGTGCGGCAAGGCGAGGCTTTGGCAATTGTCGGCGGCTCGGGGTCCGGGAAATCTACCCTTGGGCGGGCGATTGCCGGTATTGGCCCGGTGACCCAAGGCGGAATATTTTGGGACGGGTTGCCGCTTCCGGAGCGCCGCAAGCGCAGTCTGGCAATGCGCCGGTTGATCCAGCCGGTGTTTCAGGACCCGGTCGCCAGTCTTGATCCGCAGTGGCGGGTGGAGGACATTGTCACCGAACCGCTGCGCAATCTGAGACCTGATCTGACAAAGGTGGAACGCGAGGAATTGGCCCAGCAAGCTCTGTCCGAGGTTGATCTGGCGGATGATTTTCTGATCCGGATTCCGGCCAGCCTGTCCGGCGGTCAAGCGCAGCGGGTAGCGATCGCGCGGGCGATTATTGGGGCTCCCGAGCTGTTGGTGCTGGATGAGGCGACATCGGCGCTCGATCCGTTGGTCGGAGCGGAAATTCTTAAGCTGCTCGGCCGGCTGCAGGTCGAGAATGGATTGAGTCTGCTGTTGATCACCCATGACATCGCTGCCGCTCGCCGCTTGTGCCACCGGATTGCCGTGATGGAAGAAGGAAGGATCGTCGAGACCGGTGACATGCAGGCGATCGTTAAAGACCCCCGGCATCCGGCGACGAGAAGGCTGATCGCCGCAAGCTAGAAAAAAGGGCTGCTCGATGGTCCGAGCAGCCCTCTTTTTCAGCGCGATTTTTGTGAATTTAGAACGAAACGCCGAGAGTGAAGACGATGGCGCTATCGGTGAAGTTATTGATCGATGGCGCGTCGGTGTCAGTATAGGCGAGACTGGCCGTCAGATTGTCGGTAATCGCAACATCTACGCCCAACATCCAGTCGACATAGTCATTGACGCCAAAGACGCCAGCCGGATTGCCCAGAGACCCTTCATTCAGTCCAATATTGGCGTTCACGGTGATCGGCGTGTTTGGAATTCCGGCCGAAGCACCAGTATAGATATAGACATTGTCTGAATTGCCAAGGCTGTCCTGGCTCCAAGCATAGGCAATGCCGCTGGTGATCTCAACCGGACCGAGAGAGCCGGATACCGAAGCATAAGGCTCGAAATAGTCGCTCGGTCCCGCAATGCCGCCTTCACCGTTCGGGTAGATATAGTAGAGCAGGCCGACGTCGAGGGTCAGGCCTGACATAACTTCACCAGACCAGCCGCCGTAAACGTCGAGTTCGGTATGGCCATAAGTCGGGCTATCTTCGATGGAAGATCCCCAGGTACCGATATAAAAACCGCTTTCATGGGCGACATCAATGCCGCCCTGAATGGCGATGTCGCCATCGGAAAAGGAGAGGCCGCGGAAACGATAATCTGACGTTACGGCGGCGTTGCCTGAAATTGTGATGCCGTTGGAAGATTCTGCTTCCTGAGCAAATGCGGGTGCTGCCGTTGTGGACAGCAAAATCGCCGAAAGACCGACGATGGTTGATTTGGCGTTTCTGCCAAGAATAGTTTTACCGGACGTGCGCATAGAAATCCCTTTCTCGTTGATGCGTATCGCCCCTCCTGATTTTGTCATGGCTGTCTTTTTATTGCGCCAGATGCCCCGAACGCGAACAGTCTCTAAACATGCAAGGGAAAGCTGCTCTATATTATTGCGCTGCACAAGAAAGAAAACGACAGGAAAGGTGACATAGTTCAGGAATGTTGCACTTGCGCCACAGGGCGCCATTGGACCGCTTAAAATTTAGGCGAATTTATTTTCGAGTGACTAATAAAGCGTCATCGGCGCTCTGCACATTTGTCTCGGCGGTTCGATAGCGGCGCCTCATCTCATTCGCTTTTGGCCGATTCTGCTCCATCGACTCCCGGTTTCGAACGGGTTTCGAGCTTGATGCTGCCGTCCTTCGGCATCGACTTGATATGTATATCGCGCTGCGGGAAGGGAATCTCGACGCCATGTTCCTTGAACAGATCCCATAC
>JAGXGT010000022.1 GCA_024636595.1 Sphingomonadales bacterium
AGAAATCGACATGTATGTCGAACATAATTGCGTCGACTTCGGCATGGACGAACAGCATATCCCGGGCGATGGCGTCGTCACCGGCTCCGGCACGATCAATGGCCGTCTGGTCTATGTCTTCTCCCAGGACTTCACGGTGTTCGGCGGTTCGTTGTCCGAACGCCATGCCGAAAAAATCTGCAAGGTCCTCGATAACGCGATGAAAGTCGGCGCTCCGGTCATTGGCATCAACGATTCGGGCGGTGCGCGGATTCAGGAAGGCGTGGCGTCGCTTGGCGGCTATGCCGACGTGTTCCAGAAAAATGTTCTGGCCAGCGGCGTGATTCCCCAGCTTAGCCTGATCATGGGCCCTTGCGCTGGTGGCGCGGTCTATTCACCGGCGATGACCGACTTCATCTTCATGGTGAAGGATAGCAGTTATATGTTCGTCACCGGCCCCGATGTGGTCAAGACCGTGACCAACGAGATTGTGACGCAGGAAGAACTGGGCGGCGCGGTGACGCACACGACCAAGACCAGCGTTGCCGATGTCGCCTATGAAAATGATATCGAGGCGCTGCTGGCGGCGCGCGATTTTATCGACTTCATGCCGCTTTCCAACCGCGAACAAGTGCCCGAACGGCCGACCGCTGATCCGTGGGACCGTCTGGAAGAAAGCCTCGATACTTTGATCCCGGCCAATGCCAACCAGCCTTATGATATGCATGAAGTCATCCGCAAGATGGTCGACGAAGGCGATTTCTTTGAGGTGCAGCCAGCCCATGCCGGCAATATCATCTGCGGTTTCGGTCGGATCGAAGGCTCCACTGTCGGTGTCGTCGCCAACCAGCCGATGGTGCTCGCCGGTTGCCTCGACATCAATGCATCCAAGAAGGCAGCGCGCTTTGTCCGCTATTGCGATGCGTTCAATATTCCGATCATTACTCTGGTTGACGTTCCCGGTTTCCTGCCCGGCACTAGCCAGGAGCATAACGGCATCATCAAGCATGGCGCGAAACTGCTCTTTGCCTATGCCGAGGCCACCGTACCGAAAATCACTATCATCACCCGCAAGGCCTATGGCGGTGCCTATGACGTGATGGCGTCCAAGCATCTGCGCGGCGATCTCAACTATGCCTGGCCGACCGCCGAAATCGCCGTGATGGGTGCAAAAGGCGCGGTCGAGATCATCTTCCGCGGCAAGACCCCTGAAGAAATCGCCGAGCGTACCGCCGAATATGAAGCACGCTTTGCCAACCCGTTTATCGCGGCGCAAAAGGGCTTTATCGACGAGGTGATAAAGCCGCATTCGACGCGGTGGAGGGTTGCTCTGGGGTTACGGAAATTGCGGAACAAGCAGCTGGAGAATCCGTGGAAGAAGCATGATAATATTCCGCTGTGATTATCATTTTTCTTGTGCTGCTCGTTTCCGTTGTTGGTACAGCTTTGTTTGTGTGGAACGTAATAAGAGGCTTCCGAACTGATCGAATTGAAGCGATGTATGGTGGTTATGAGCGATCCGACTCTCCTGTCCAATTCTGGCTTTGTATGATGTTATATTTTGCAGGGACGATTTTGTGCGTGTTTGTGGCTGTCTCCGTTTTGTTAGTTTTTGCCGGTGTTGTCGAATGATGCGTATCGCAATATTCAACTTATTAGATCCTGGATTGGCCCCAGAAATGGAAGACAGATAGATAATGCCAACCGGCCTGGTAGCCCTCCTCGACGATGTCGCGGCGATTGCGAAAGTCGCCGCCGCATCGGTTGACGACATCGGTGTGGCCGCGACGCGTGCCGGTACCAAATCCGCTGGCGTGGTGATTGACGACGCGGCAGTCACCCCGACCTATGTGACCGGCTTTGATCCGTCGCGCGAATTGCCGATGATCTGGAAAATCACCAAGGGGTCGTTCAAGAACAAGCTGGTCTTTCTGCTACCGGCGGCGGTGCTTTTGGGACAATTTGCACCATTTCTGATCCCGATCATCCTCATTTTCGGCGGATTGTTCCTCTGTTACGAAGCTGCCGAAAAAGTTCTCGAACTCTTCCATTTCGATGAGTCCACAAAACATGATCAGCCCGCGATCGTCGAAGGGCCGGGCCGCGAAGATGAAATGGTCTCGGGCGCGATCCGCACCGACCTGATCCTGTCGGGCGAGATCATGGCGATCGCCCTGTCGGAACTGACCAATCAGGTCTGGTGGGAACAGGCAATCATATTGGCGATCATCGGCATCGTTATTACGGTCGCCGTATATGGCGCGGTCGCGCTGATCGTGAAGATGGACGATATCGGTCTCCATCTCGCCAGAGAGAATGAAGGCATCCTGGCTTCCTTTGGTCGCGGACTGATAATCTTGATGCCGAAACTGCTCGCCGCTTTGTCGATCATCGGCACTCTGGCCATGGCCTGGGTCGGTGGCGGATTGCTGGTCCACAATCTGGCGGCGCTGGGCTGGCACGGACCGGAACATCTGATCGAATGGCTTTCGCATCCACTGCTTGGCCAGTTCCCGGCTTCGGCAAAGCTGCTGGTTGGCGGGATCGCCTTTGCGCTCTTGTCGGGCATATTGGGAGTGGTCGTCGGAGCCGGGATAGCGCCTCTGGTACATAAATTCATGCCGCACGGAGAAACACAATGAAACTAGGTCGCTTCAATCATATTGGCGTTGTGACGCCATCGATCACCGACAGCATCGCCCATTGGCGCGATGTCATGGGCGCAACATCGATTAGCGAACCCTTTGATCTGCCGGCGCAGGGCGTGAAGGTCTGTTTCGTTGATACACCGGTCGAAGGTCCGACCAATGGCACCCAGATCGAATTGATCGAGCCACTCGACGAAGACAGCCCTATATTCGGCTTCCTCACCAAGAACCCGCTTGGCGGCCAACATCATGTCTGCTTCGAAGTCCCGGACATTCATGCTGCCAAGGCGGAATTCGAAGCGATGGGCAAGCGGGTGCTGGGCGAACCGCGGATCGGCGCGCACGGCACGCTTATCTTTTTTGTGCATCCCAAGGATATGGGCGGGATGCTAACCGAGATTATGGAAACGCCCAAAGGGCATTAATGTTACGGTCGTCATCCTGAACTCGTTTCAGGATCTGGAGGGGTCCTGAAACGAGTTCAGGATGACGGCCCATTTCAAAAGGACCACATATGGAATTCGAAAATATCAAGCTCGACATCACCGATCAGGTGGCAACGATTACACTCAACAAGCCGGAGCGGCTTAACGCCTGCTCGCTTGGCATGGCGGATGACATCTTCATCGCGCTGGACAAGCTCGATGATGCCCGCGCTCTGGTGATCATCGGCGAAGGCCGCGCCTTTTGCGCCGGGGCCGATTTGCAGGCCAAGAATGACAGCGCCTTGTCGGGCGGGCAGGGCAGCTATGCCGCGCTCAACCAGCATTATAATCCGCTGATGTTGAAACTGGCAAAGCTGAATATTCCGACGATCACCGCCGTAAATGGCCCGGCCGCAGGTGTAGGCTGTTCGATCGCGCTGGCCAGTGACTTTGCGATCGCCGGGAAATCGGCCTATTTCCTGCAGGCCTTTGTCAATATCGGTCTTGTGCCTGATGGCGGTGCATCGTGGATGCTGACCCGACTGGTCGGCAAGGCACGCGCTACCGAGATGATGTTGCTGGGCGAAAAAATTCACGGTGAAAAAGCCGCGGAATGGGGAATGATCTACAAATGTGTTGAAGATGATGCGTTGATGGACGAAGCCAGCACATTGGCAAAGCGCCTCGCTGGCGGTCCTACCGTGGCTTTGGGCGTGATGCGTCAAAATCTGGCGGCGGCGCTCGAAAGCGATTATGCTTCTGCGCTGGTGCGGGAAGCCGAAGGGCAGCGGATCGCTGGCGACAGCAAGGACGCACGCGAAGGCGCGATCGCGTTTCTGCAGAAGCGAAAGACCGAATTTAAAGGTGAATGATATCCTTTCGTTCTGAGCTTGTCGAAGGAAGACCTACATTGACGGGTGGGGTTCGACAGTCTCACCATTGATAGCTATTAGAGCCGAATATTATACACAGGGCAGATATGACCGATAAACCGACAATCAAGGACTGGCAGGAACTGGCTGACAAGGAAGTCAAGGGCCGTGACCTGACCTGGAACACTCCGGAAGGCATTGCGGTGAAGCCGCTTTACACCGCGGAAGATACCAGAGGAAAAGGGATTGATCCGGGATTGCCTGGCTTTGGACCGTTCACCCGCGGCGTCAAGGCGAGCATGTATGCCGGACGGCCCTGGACGATCCGTCAATATGCCGGTTTTTCGACCGCCGAGGAGTCCAATGCTTTCTATCGCCGCAATCTGGCGGCAGGGCAAAAGGGTCTGTCGGTGGCGTTCGATCTTGCTACGCACCGCGGCTATGACAGCGACCATCCACGCGTCGTCGGTGATGTCGGCAAGGCGGGCGTGGCGATTGACAGTATCGAGGACATGAAAATCCTGTTCGACCAGATTCCGCTCGACGAAATGTCGGTGTCGATGACGATGAACGGAGCCGTTATTCCCTGCCTCGCCTTCTATATCATTGCGGCAGAAGAGCAGGGTGTTTCGCAGGACAAGCTGTCCGGCACGATTCAGAATGATATTCTGAAGGAGTTCATGGTCCGCAACACCTATATCTATCCGCCCGCACCGAGCATGCGGATCATCTCCGATATTATCGCTTATACGTCCGAGCATATGCCGAAGTTCAACAGCATCTCGATTTCCGGCTATCATATGCATGAAGCCGGAGCGACGGCGGTTCAGGAACTGGCCTTCACGATTGCCGATGGCCGCGAATATGCCAAACAGGCGCTGGAAACCGGGCTGGATATCGATGCGTTCGCCGGACGTCTGAGCTTCTTTTTCGGCATCGGCATGAATTTCTTCATGGAAGTCGCCAAGCTGCGCGCCGCACGGACCCTGTGGTACCGGGTGATGGACGAACTCGGCGCGAAGTCGGAACGGTCCAAGACGCTGCGCACGCATTGCCAGACATCCGGTGTCTCGCTGACCGAGCAGGATCCTTACAATAATGTGATCCGCACC
>JAGXGT010000156.1 GCA_024636595.1 Sphingomonadales bacterium
ACCGCGCCCGCGCCCATGCACCGTTTCTTGCCATGGCGATGCAGGTGCAGCCCGAACTGACCGACTTGCTGGCCGCTGAAGATCTTGATGCGGCGCTGGAATTTGGTCGTAACTGCGGAGAGGGTGCAGACAATGTCCGGCAGAAATTGCGCCGCGAGAAACGTGCTCTGGCGCTGACTCTCGCGATTGGAGATCTGGCTGGGCAGCTGTCCCTGACCGATGTCATCACCCGGCTATCGGATTTCGCCGATCGGGCCCTCGATGAGGCGCTCGCCGATATCTATGCGACCCGCTATCCCGATGCGCCGCTCGAGGGTTTTGCGATTATCGGGCTGGGCAAGCACGGCAGCCGTGAACTGAACTATTCGTCCGATATCGATCCGATCTTCATCTATGATCCGGACAAAATCCCGGTGCGCGGCAAGGAAGAGCCCAGCGATGCGGCGCGGCGGATTGGCCAGCAACTGGTTGAAGCGCTCAACAGCCGCGATGCCGATGGTTATGTTTTTCGGGTCGACATGCGGCTCAGGCCATCACCGGAAGTGAGTCCGGTGGCGCTGCCGGTCGAGGCCGCGATCAGCTATTATGAGTCGAGCGCGCTGGCTTGGGAGCAGGCAGCCTATATTCGCTCCCGAGCCGCCGCTGGTGATCAGATATTGGGCAGCTATTTTCTCGAAACGATCAATCCGTTCATCTGGCGCCGGTCGCTGGATTATGGGGCGATCAAGAATATCGGATCGGTTACTGCGCAAATCCGCGACCATTATGCCGCGGGGCAGAAATTCGGGCCGGGCTTTGACCTGAAGCGCGGACGCGGTGGTATCCGGGAGACGGAATTTTACGCCCAGATGCACCAGCTGATATTTGGCGGCCGGCAGCCGGACTTGCGGGTTCCGGCGACCCGCGATGCGCTGGCGGCGCTGGCCCAAGCTGGCCGGATTGAGGGCGACAAGGCGAATGTGCTGAGCGAGTCCTATGAACTTTACCGAGTCATCGAGCACCGGTTGCAGATGGTCAATGACCAGCAAACCCACAGCTTGCCGGATACCACAGAGGCACTCGACCGCGTGGCGCGATTGCATGGGCTGAACAATGGACAGGCATTGCTCGACCTGCTCGCCCCCCATGTTGAAGCCGTCGGCCGGATTTATGACGATCTGATCGAACCCGAGGACAGCGCACGCTTGCCGGTAGATGAGGCGAAATTGATCACTCTGTTTGCGGAAAAGAAACTGCTGGAAGCCGATGCCTTTGTTCAGGCGATCAAGCGCTGGCGAAGCGGCAAGGTAACGGCCTTGCGGTCGACTGCAGCGCAGGAATCCTTCGAAGCGATATTGCCGGATCTGGTCGACGTGATTGCGACGGCACCAAATTCGACAAAGGCGTTGGCCCGGTTGGACAGCTTGATCGACAAATTGCCGACCGCGATCAATTTCTTTCGAATATTGGAAGCGCGTCCCGGTCTGCTTGAAAAGCTCGGTCAGATTCTGAGCCATGCCCCGGTTTTGGCTGATGCCTTGTCGCGGCGGGCGGAGCTGTTCGATGGTCTGATTGACGCGACCGCGCTCGACCTGCCGCCATCGGTCGCGGAGCTGGCCGAACAATTTGCCCGGACCGAGCCGGGGGATGACTATCAGATGCTGCTCGACCGGGTGCGCGTGCGAGTAGGCGAAAAACGCTTCGCGCTTGGCGTCCAGCTTATCGAAGGCCAGCATGACGCGCTGGAAATCTCGGCTGGCTATGCCCGGGTTGCCGAAGCGGCGATTCAGGTTCTGGCTGATGCAACCATAGCGGAGTTTGAAGAGATACACGGCAAAATTGCCGGTGCCAGTCTGCTGATACTGGCTTTGGGCCGGTTGGGCGGCGAGGCATTGACCCATGCCTCTGACCTCGACCTGATTTTCCTGTTCTCCGGCGACCATAGCGCGGAGTCCGATGGGCCGCGTCCGCTTGGCGGCACGCAATATTATAACCGGTTGACCGCGCGGATCGTGACGGCGCTGTCGGTGCCGACTGCTGCCGGCCCGTTATATGAGGTGGACACAAGGCTGCGGCCCTCCGGGACGCAGGGGCCGCTGGCGGTGACACTGGAGAGTTTTGGCAAATATCAGCGGGAAAGTGCCTGGACCTGGGAGCATATGGCGCTGACGCGCGCCAGGCCGGTTTATGGCGATGATGAATTGCGCGAACAATTGCAGGGCCAGATATGCGAGATTCTGAAAAAGGATCGCGATCCGGAAGAATTGCGCAAGGCGGTTCGAAAAATGCGGCTGGATATCGTCGAGCATAAACCGCCGAAAGGACCGCTCGATACCAAGCTGATGGAAGGCGGGCTGGTTGACTGGGAGTTTATCATCCATTTCCTGCAGTTGAAAACCGGTGAAGCGCTGTATCCGCAATTGGGCAAGGCGGTCCGCGCGCTGGTCGACGCTGGCCATCTCGGCGAGGAGATGGTGGCCGCCCATGAACTGATGACACGGCTGCTCGTAGCACTACGGTTGATGTCTCCGGATTGTGATTATCCGCCGGAAACCAGCCGGGCCTTGATCGCCAAAGCAGCGGGACAGGACAGTTGGGATGCCCTTCTGGACGGCTATGATCGGGCACGGCAATGCGTTATTGACGAGTGGAATCGGCACTTGCGGCCGGACCCCGATGAAATTTTAGGAGATATAATATGATCGATGTGGGCGACAAAATGCCGGATATGGAACTGGTAGGGCCGGATGGCAGCCCCGTGAAGATTTCTGATTACGCTGGTAAAAAGCTGGTGTTGTTCTTTTACCCGAAAGCCAGCACGCCGGGATGCACGACGGAATCGAAGGATTTCTCTGCGCTGTTGCCGGAATTCCAGAAAGCCGGTGCTGCGGTGCTGGGCATGTCCGCAGATTCGCCGAAAAGGCAGCAAAATTTTATCACCAAGCAGGAACTGACGGTTGATATTGCATCGGACGAAAGCACCGATTTTCTCGAGAAGATCGGGGTATGGGCGGAAAAGAAAATGTACGGCAAGACCTATATGGGGATTATCCGTTCGACCTTTCTGATCGGACCTGATGGGACCGTGCTGAAGGCCTGGCCAAAAGTGAAGGTCAAAGGCCATGCGGAAGAGGTACTGGCGGCGGTCCAAGCGGCTTAGCCGTCGCCATGATCGAACAGCCCAGTGTTGGCGCAGCAGTATTGCGTGTGCTTCAAACCGCCGATCCGGTCGCCAAGGTGATGGCTGCGCGCCACGCCGCCCGGCAATGGCGGTTGGGGCGATTGACTCACGACTTTTCCGTTACAATGCCGGCTGTCCCGGCACGGCCCGAACATCCGGTCTTACTGCGACCCCGCGATATGCCACGGCGCGGCACGGGCACATCGGTGCCGAGAAGGATCGCTCTGATCCACGCGCTCGCGCATATAGAATTTGTCGCGATTGATCTTGCCTTTGATATGATCGGGCGGTTTGGAGCACAATTTCCAAGGGAATTTACCGACGACTGGATGCGCGTTGGTTCCGAAGAGGCGATGCATTTTGCCCTGCTCGACAGACGGCTGCGGGCGATGGACAGTTCCTACGGCGCGCTACCCGCTCATGACGGGCTTTGGGACAGCGCAAAAAGCACTGCCCATGATGCGTCGGCGCGTCTGGCGATTGTCCCAATGGTGCTCGAAGCACGGGGCCTGGATGTTACCCTGCAAACGGTCGATCGCTTCAAACGACAGGGCGACGATTTGACGGCAAAAGTGTTGAGCCGAATCTATCAAGATGAAATTAAACATGTTTTTTACGGCACTAAATGGTTCGAATTCAGCTGCAAGAAGCATAATCGATCACCGCATGATCGTTGGAAACAGCTAGTAAAAATCCATTTCAAAGGCGGGTTGAAGCCTCCATTCAACGACTCAGCGCGCCAAGCAGCCGGTCTGACCCGCGAATATTATTATGGTGTTGAATAATTAACCGGAATGAATTTACATCACCCTTCGATCAATAAACGGTCGACGGGGGCAAAGGTTCCAAAAAATTTTCAAGCCATGGATTGCATGGGTCGCTAGTAAAGGTTCGATCATTTTATGAACGAAAACATAATCACTTTATTTCGTAAATCTGTGAGCAAGATCACAGCCATTGCAATCCTCGGTTCAGCAATGATTTTTTCTACCGCAGCCTCAGCTGAAGCAGCTGCAGATTCAAGCATCCCGGTTGATGTATTGAAGAGCCAGGCAGCGGAAAGTGCCCTCGGCGAAGCGGATCCCGCATTCAGAATGATTTTCAACAATTGGGCCGGTCAGGGCAAGCAGGAAGCGGTCAAGCTGACCATTCCTTCGCGCAAGCCTGTAAAAGACTTCACCTTGACCAGTTCTTATGGCTTTCGTGCCGACCCTTTCAAGGGTCGCCGCGCCAATCACAAAGGCCTCGATATGGCCGGACCGGTCGGTACCCCGATCTATGCAACCGCTGACGGCATTGTCGGTCGTGCACAATGGCTGGGCGGCTATGGCAATTATGTCGAAATCAACCATGGCAACGGCATCCAGACCCGTTATGGCCACATGTCCCGGCTCAACGTCGATTCCAATGCCCGCGTCAAGAGCGGCGACCTGATCGGCTTCATGGGTTCCACCGGTCGTTCCACCGGTAGCCATCTGCACTATGAAGTGCGCATCGCAGGCGAAGCGGTCAATCCCATCCCGTTTATGCAATCCAATGATTTCCTGATTGCGCAGAAGCTGAATTCTGGCGTTGCATTGGGCGGCCCAGCCGAATAAGACGGACTTTACACCTTTGGGAGAGGGTGCATGAAGGAGCGGTTCGAGCTTAAGGCTTGCCGCTCCTTTTGTTTATCCCTATCTTAAGGCCATGAACCAAGCCAGCGCATCAATCCAACAGGATATCATCCTGACCCCCAATGCCGCCAAACGCGTCGCTGTGATCGCCGGGAAACAGGGGCGGGCCGCCATATTGCGGCTGGCCGTAGACGGCGGAGGATGTTCCGGCTTCCAATATCGCTTTGGTCTCGCCGACAGCATCGAAGAGGATGATATCGCGGTGCATGAATCGGGTGTTACCCTGATCGTTGACGAAGTCAGCCTTGATCTGGTGCGGGGCAGCGCCGTGGACTTTGTCGAGTCGCTGGGTGGTAGTGCCTTTCAGGTAACCAACCCCAACGCGGCTTCGGGTTGTGGCTGCGGCTCCAGTTTTTCCGTTTGATCGCTTCGTAACAGTCCGTTAGCACTCAGCTTTCGAACTGCGCTTGCCGTCCCGACGCGTATTTCGACAGGATCAGAACTAACCGAAAGACGCTGACCATGCGCATCGCCAGCTACAACATCAACGGGATCAAGGCGCGCTTGCCGCGCCTGCTGGAATGGCTTGAAGAGACCAAGCCTGACGTCGCCTGCTTGCAGGAAATCAAGACGCAGGACGAGGGGTTCCCCGCCGATAAATTCGAAGAAATCGGCTATGGTGCGATCTGGCACGGGCAAAAGAGTTTCAATGGCGTAGCCATATTGGCTCGCGATCAGGTACCGGAAGAGATCAAGCGCGGCCTGGATGGTGAACCGGAAGATGAGCACAGCCGGTATATCGAAGCCAATATCACCGACAAGAACGGCCAAAAAGTTAGAGTTTCGAGCATTTATCTGCCCAATGGCAACCCGCATCCCGGACCGAAATTTGATTTCAAGCTGCGCTGGATGAAGCGGTTGCGCCAGCGTGCTGCTGAAATCTGGGCAGAGGAAGTGCCGGCGGTGCTGGCGGGCGATTATAATGTCATCCCGCGCGACAATGATGTCTATTCGGTGAAGGCGATGCAGGATGATGCACTGATGCAGCCGGAAAGCCGGCAAGGCTATAGGCGCATCCTGAACGACGGCTGGACCGATGCGCTGGGCGTGACCTATCCGGCAGGCAATATCTGGACCTACTGGGACTATCGCAGCGGCGGCTGGCAGCGCGATCAGGGATTTCGGATTGATCATTTGCTGCTCAGCCCGTTGGCGGCAGACGCCCTGAAAAGCTGCGGCGTCGACAAGGAGCACCGGGGTCGGGAGAAGGCCAGCGATCACACGCCGGCCTGGGTCGAGCTGAATATCTGATCGGACTATTGGCGATCGATCATCAATTGCTTGCCGGGAGAGCCTTTTCGTAGATCAGATATTCCCGGTTTATTTGTGCGCCAATCGCATCGGCAATCGCCACCATTCCCTGATTATCTTCGAGTATCCATCCGATTTCCGCATAGCGGGTCCCGAAATCGGCAACCGCATCACGGCGGATATACTCGATCATCATGAATGCCAGCTGGCTCGCCATACGGGTGTTGTGCAATTCCTTTTTGACGCCCATCAACGGCACCCGCATCGACTGCGCCTTGGGAAATTTCAGCCACCAGAGCAGTTTTGCCCAGCCGAATGGCCAAAGCGAACCCTTCAGGTCGCGGATCACTTCATTCATGTTGGGAAGGGTCATCATGAATGCAACGGGCTCGCCGTCGAGTTCGGCGATTCGGATCAAGGCCTCTTGTACAACCGGTTTCAGGCTTTTGCCGGCATGGTCGATTTCATGGTCTGTCATCGGCACAAAGCCCCAGTTGCCCGACCACGCATCGTTCAGAAGCCCCATGATGATTGCCGCATCCCGGTCGAAATGTTTCTTGTCGACCTTGCGGATCTGCAACTGCTGCTTGCGTTCACCGGAGGCAACGATGCGGTTGATCAGTTCTGGAAAGCCATCTTTTACCGGCAAGTCATAGGTAACCAGACGCTTTGCGACGGTATAGCCGAGATTCTCGATCCAGCCCTGATAGTCGGCGTTGTGATGCCCCATCATGATCATCGGACTCTGGTCGTGCCCTTCGGTCAGGAGGCCCGGTTCGTCCCAGACTGACATGCTGATCGGCGCAAGCACCCGGGTCATGCCCTGATCTTTCAGCCAAGCTTCGGCGGCACGGATCAGAGCGTGCATCGCTGCTTCGTCGCTTGCCTCCATCATGCCCCAATTGCCGGTTCCCGGCCCCATGCCCTGTTCCGGTGGCTGCTGCAGTGCAAGTTCATCAATATGGGCGCTGATCCGTCCGACCACGCTACCATGGCGCACGGCCAAGAAAAATTGCACTTTAGCATGTTCGAAAAACGGATTTTTGCCCGGCGTGATCAGTTTGGCCACTTCGGCCTTCAACGGTGGCACCCATTTCGGGTCAGCGGCGTTGAGTTCGTAAGCAATGTCAATAAACTGCTTGGTCTGGGCCTTGGTAGTAACAGGCTGAATCACTATATCCTGACCGGCCACCATATTATATCCTTCTGTATTTGCGGCTGGCTGTGGCGTTAATCGCGGCGCAATGTCAAGGGCAAGGGCGTCGCTGCTGTCTTCCCCTTGCCATGATGTCGCCACGTTATGTTGCTCTAGGCGGTTCAACAATTATGCAGGTGTTTATGAGTTCGACAACCATCTCGACGAAAAATGTTCCGAAAGCAGCGCCAGACTCGCGCCGGGGTTCGGCCGCTGTTGCTGTTCCCGAGGACAATGAACTGATCAGGACCGCAGCCAAGGTGACGCGCGACCTCAACGCACCGAAGCCAGCGATCTATTGGGCTGATTTTCTGGCGTCTGTTGCAATTGGCTACGGAACCCTCATCGGTGCGATCATCAGTCCGTCGGTCGTGCTCGCCGTTGTGTTCGGCTTGATTGCCATATTGGCGCTCTACCGTGCGGGCAGTTTCATTCACGAATTGACCCATGTCCGGCGCAATGCGCTGCCCGGCTTTCATTTCGCCTGGAACGCCTTGTTCGGGGTACCGATGATGATTCCGTCCTTCATGTATGAAGGCATTCACAGCATTCATCATCGGACCAAAAAATATGGCACCGTGGAAGACCCGGAGTATCTGCCGCTCGCGTTGATGAAGCCCTGGTCGGTCCCATTATTTGTGATCGTCGCAGCGTTGGCGCCGGTTGCGCTGCTGTTCCGCTATGCGATTTTATCGCCGCTTTCCGCAATCATTCCGCCGCTGCGCAAAGTGGTGGTCGAGCGCTATTCCGGGCTGATCATCAATCCAGAATTTCGCCGCAAAGCGCCTGAGGGAGACCTTAAACGCCGCTGGCTGGCTTGCGAGATCGGGGCTAGCCTCTGGGCCATCGCTCTGCTGACGATGGTCGCGACCGACGTCATTCCGATGCGCGCCTTTCTGATTTTTCTCGGCGTGATGTCGGGCAGCGTTGTATTGAACCAGATCCGCACTTTGGTCGCGCATCTGTGGGAGAATGACGGTCATGAGATGAGCGTGACCGCGCAATATCTCGACAGTGTCAATGTCCCCCCGCCCTCGACCTTGCCGGCCTTGTGGGCACCGGTGGGACTGCGTTATCACGCGCTGCACCATCTGCTGCCGGGTGTCCCTTACCATAGTCTGGGTGAAGCCCACCGGCGGCTGGCTGCTGAATTTCCGGCGGGGTCCAGCTTCTATCGGGCGGATCATGACAGTCTATGGACCCTGACCAAAAGGCTTGTTCGCGGCAGCGCCGGGAGAAATTGAAGCGGCTATTCCTCGGTCCGGACGAGCACGGTTTCGCCGATCAGGAAAAATAGCAGGAAGGGTGCCCAAGCCGCCAATAGCGCTGGATAAGCACCTATATTGCCCATCGCCAGAGCGAAATTGTCGGCGACAAAATAGGCAAAGCCCAGCGCCATTCCGATCACCGCTCTGATAAACAATTGCCCGGAACGGGCCAGGCCAAAGGCCGCGACGGCGCCCAGCAACGGCATGAGGATCGATGACATCGGTCCGGAAATCTTGTGCCACCAGCCGGCCTCGAGGCTCATCGTCGGACGACCTGCTTGCTCGAGTTCACTGATTGCGTTGCGCAAGTCAAAAATTGACAGGCTATCAGCGTCGACATTGCTCAGCGTGAACTGATCCGGCCGGATGGTTTTACCGACCAACAATTCGGGGTTTTTTTCCTCGGTACCGGTACTGACATCGAATCGCGTGACATTGGTGAGCAGCCAGCCGGACCCGGTGAACCGCGCCTCATCTCCCTGCATCAGGCTATTCAGTTCATTTTCGGTGCGATTGAAAATTGTAACGCCTTGCAGCCGAACCGTGTCCCCTCGACCGATCACCGTGCGCGCGTTGATCAGATCATTGCCATCCCTGACCCAGACATTGGTGCGTATGTTGCTCTCCGCCGGAATCGGGCCATATTCAACTTTCTCCCATTGCGTCAAACGGGCAGTGGCGGGCGCGACCAGAGTTTCGTTGAAGACAAAAGATACCAATGCAACGCCCATGCTGGCAACGATCAAGGGTGCGAGAATCTGATGGGCGGAAAGGCCGCCGGCCTTCATCGAGATGACTTCGCTATTCTGGTTCAGTGTGGCGAGCGTAATTATTGTTCCCAGTAGCACCGAAAAGGGCAGAAAACGGGCGACGAGTTGCGGCGCCCGCAGCGACACATAAGTCCAGAGTTCGGCCTCGCCATTGCCCGCCTGGGCCAGAATTTTGCCGCTCTCGCCCAGCAGGTCGAGCGCTTGCAGCACCAGCACCAGCAGCGCCAGCACCGCCAGCGTGCGGATGATGAACATTTTCGCCATATAGATGGCCAGTGTGCGGGAAGGGAAAAAATCCATGTCGGGCTATTCCTTCACCAGCGCACGTTTGCGATTGAAACTGAGCAGACCCTTGAAGACGCCACCGAATTTGGAAAACGCCTTTTCCAGCGCCCCGATCGGCTGGCCGCCAGGAACATGGGCGGCAACATGATACATCCAGATGATCAGCGCGGCGAACAGGCAGAAGGGCAGCCAAAGGGCTATGATTGGGTCAACAAGACCCAGGGACCCGATATCTTCACCATATTCGTTGACCTTGTGATAGGTCACGATCATCACGATCGACAGGAAAACGCCGAGGGCCGATGTGGAGCGTTTCGGCGGTACCGCCAGCGCCACAGCCAGCAACGGCATCAGCAGCATCATCATCACCTCGACCAGCCGGAAATGGAAATTGGACCGGCTTTCGTTGCGTTCGGTCACCGGACGCTTTGCGTCGAGACCGACTCGCACGAGTTCGGGTATTGTATATTCCAAGTTCTTGCCGCCCCGCGATCGGAACGATCCGATGTTGGGCAAATCAATCGGCAGGTCATGATTGCTGAAACTCAATATCCGCGGCTTCTCGTAATTCGGGGCATCATGGACCAGCACACCCTCGGTCAGCCGCAGGATGATCGTATCGGGATCGTCGGTTGCCAGAAATTGGCCCTGTTTCGCCGTGACCGAGACGGTTTGGCCTTTCTTGTTTTCCGCCCGTACGAAAATCCCGCTCAATTTGGTGCCATTGTCCCGGCTTTCCTCAATCCGCAGAGTCATCCGGCTGCCCAGATTGGTGAATTCGCCGACCTTGATCGACGCACCGAGCGCACCCGACCGTAATTCAAAGCGAAGTTCTTCATAGTAATAGCGGGACAGCGGTTGAATGAAGCCAACCAACGCCAGATTGACCAGCATCAATGCTGCGGCGAACATATAGGGCACCCGGAGCAGTCGCCCGTAGCCTTGGCCAACGGCACGGAAAACATCGAGTTCAGAGCTGAGCGCGAGTTGTCGGAAGGCCAGCAAGATGCCGAGCAGCAAACCGATCGGAATGCCCAAGGACAGATATTCTGGAATCAGGTTTGCCAGCATCCGCCACACGACGCTGACAGGACCGCCTTCCGCCGCGACAAAATCGAACAGACGGAGCATTTTTTCCAGCACCAGCAGCATCGCCGCAATCACCAGCGTACTGAACAGCGGCACAGCGATCAATTTTGCCAGATAGCGATCCGTGGAAGTCAGCAGTTTCAACTTGTTGTCTCCCTCTCACCATGTTTTCGCCGCAAATCAAATCCATAACAAAAAGCGGATCGGGGGCTGATTCTTGACCGTGTCGGAGTGTTGGCGCGGGTATAACGACTAGGAGTAACTTCGTCATGTTGAAATTTGCGGCTTTCATCGCATTATCGACCACTATTTTTCTATCTTCCGCCCCGGCATATGCTGGTGGCCGGGAGATACCCAATGACTTGCGCCGCTGCCAGTCTGGTAAAGGCCCTGCTGTGAAGGTGGAAATACAAGGCCTGAAGGAAGCGACCGGCAAGGTGCGGGTCCAAAGCTACCGCGGTACCAAGGACGAATGGCTGAAAAGTGGAGCATGGCTCAACCGTATAGAAGTGCCTGTCAGCGCTACAAACATGACCTTCTGTCTGCCGTTCAGCCAAGCGGGTGAATATGCGATTGCTGTGCGCCATGATCTTAACGGGAATGGCAAAACCGATATTACCAGCGACGGTGGTGGTATGTCGAACAATCCAAGCATCAGTATCTTCAATCTTGGCAAGCCGAGCTACAAGAAAACCAAATTTGCGATCGGCAATGAGGTTAAATCCATCAGCATCACCATGAAATATATGTGATGCACCGGACACCCGGGACAATTTAGGGCTATTTCATGGCAAATGTGGCACTTCTTTCCAATCCGAATTCAACCGGAAATCGGGCGATTTTGCCAGAAGTGCGGTCTTACTGCGTCAAGAACAGCGATGTGTTCCACTATGAAGTGGATCACGTCGATGAAATTGCCAAGGCATTGGAAACCATCGCCCGGGTGAAACCGAAAGTGCTTGTGATCAACGGCGGCGACGGGACAGTGCAAGCGGCGCTTACCGAATTATATCAGGGCGGCCATTTCGGTAACAATCCGCCGCCGGTGGCGGTTCTACCTAATGGCAAGACCAATTTAATCGCTCTCGATCTCGGATCGGAAGGCAATCCGCTCAAGGCGCTCGAGCGGATTGTTGAATTGGCCAAGCATGACCTGCACGAACATCTGGTGTCCCGCGAACTGATCGCGCTATCCGATGGCGGCAAGGACAGCAAGGTCGTGCTCGGCATGTTTTTGGGCGGCGCAGGCCTGTCGGAGTTCATTCTCTATTGCCGGCACAAGATTTACCCGCTGGGACTGCCCAACGCCGCGGCGCATGTGCTGACGGTTTTTGCCGCGCTGGCGTCGGTGCTGTTCGGCATCCGCGGAAAATTCCTGCCTAATCGGTCTCGTCCAATCAAGATATCGCTGATCCGGGACGGCCAGTTTCAGGGCAATTTTGCGGTGCTGATCGTTACCACGCTGGAGCGGTTGTTGCTGATGAAGCGATCGATGCGGAACCAGAATGCGATAGGCCGGATGCAGTTTCTGGCCATTGATCAGCGAGCCGGTGCCATCGTTCGTTTTCTGCTCTCCGTGATTTTTGGCCGGCTGGGCAAAAATGTGCAGAAGGGCATCCATCTCGAACGCGGCGACATGATCCGGATCGAAGGCGAGGGCAGCAATGTGCTGATGGACGGCGAATTATTCTCCGCCCAGCCCGGACAACCGATCGTGCTGAAATCCACCAAGGCAGTATCCTTCCTTCGGCTTGCCGCTTGAGCTAAGGCGTTTCGCGTGAGCGAACTCAAGACATTGATAACCCAAGAATTGGCGCAACCGGTCGACCCGCGGGTTGCCGCCTTTGCCGCGTCGGTTGCCGCGCAATATGGCGAGGCATCGCGGGCGGTGCTATTCTATGGTTCGTGCCTGCGAACCACAGAACTCGACGGCCAGATGCTCGATTTCTATCTGATCGTTTCAAGCTATGAAGCGGCTTACGGGAAAAGCTGGCTGGTGAGTGCGAACAATCGACTGCCACCCAATGTGTTCCCGGCCGAACATGATGGACTGGTCGCGAAGGTGGCGGTGCTCAGCGAGAACGATTTTCACAGACTGAACCGCATCAGCGCCAGCGCGGTCAGCGTATGGGCGCGATTTGCGCAACCGTCCCGGTTGGTCTGGCAGGCGGATGAAGCGGCAAAGGTGCAGGCGATCGACGCGATCGCCGGCGCTGCGGTTACCCTCTTCGATATGACTTTTCCGATGATGGATATCGGTACGGAATATACGATAGCGGATCTGTGGAAACGGGGCTTTGAACTGACTTATGGCGCGGAACTGCGGGCCGAGCGGAAGGATCGTTCGGATTCGGTCGTCGATGCCGAACCCTCTCGCTATGCGCGTTTTGGACCAGCGGTCGTCGCGGCTATTGCAGAACGGAATCAAGCCCGGGGCAAAAATCTCGAAATTGTTGCCTCTCGGGAAGCGGTTGAAAAAAGATGGCGGCAATTGCGGCGAAACGGCAAGATGCTGACGCTCGCCAGACTGGCCAAGGCGTCCGCCACTTATGCTGGCGGGATCGATTATCTCGCCTGGAAGATAAACCGCCATGCCGGGACCGACTATGTGATCCGGCCATGGCAACGAAAATGGCCGATTCTCGGCGCCCTGGTGATGCTGCCGCGGTTGATCATGGGCGGGGCGATCAAATAGAGCCGTCATCCAAATCAGTACGTCATCCTGAACTTGTTTCGGGAACCCGAGAGATAGAGAATACCGTAAGAGGTCCTGAAACAAGTTCAGGATGACGAAACATCACCGATCCTTGTAATCGGGTTTGCGCTTGGCAAAAAAGGCTTTCGCCGCCTCCCGGCTGTCTTCGGTCATCGACAGCATCACCTGTTGCCGGTCTTCAATGGCAAGCGCCGCTTCGAAACTCTGCGCGTCTATATTGCGGTTTAAAGCATCCTTGGAAAGGCGCAGGCCCATCGGCGCCGTGTCCAGCATTTCCTCGGCCAGTGAAAGCCCGGTCGAGAGTAGCTTTTCCTCGTCCACCATTTCGCTGATCAAGCCGTATTTCTCTGCCCGATCGGCATGAATGAACCGACCGGTGAGGATCAGCTCCGACGCTATCGATGCGCCGACCATGCGCGGCAGGAAATAGCTTGATCCCATATCGCAGCCACCGAGGCCAATCTTGATATAGGCCGCATTCATTTTCAGGCTCGGCGCGCCGTAGCGGATATCGCTGGCGAGCAGCAGCGAGAAACCGCCGCCGCAGGCCGCCCCCTGGGCCAGCGCGATAATCGGCTGGGGGCATTGGCGCATGAGTTGCATCACGGTGGCGATGGAGCGCTGGGTACGCCACACATGCTGAACCTGTCCCTGCGAACCATCATTCTTCCAGCCACCAATGTCGAGACCCGCGCAAAAGGCGCGCCCCTCGGCGCGGAACAGAACCACGCGCACGTCGAGGCGTTTCTGCAGGCCACGAAAATAATCCTGCAGTGCGAAGATCATTGCTTCGTTCATCGTATTGAGCTTTTCGGGCCGATTGAGCGTCAATATCTCAATTGCGCCGCGCTGTTCGATGTGGATGGAGTTGGTCATCTATAAATCTCGAACCTATTTGATATCGCAGCATTATTGCGATATTTGCTGAGGAGAACCTAGCAAAATCTGACTTCGAAAGACAATTATGGACTTTAGAAATTTGGAAAAATTGGTTGAAACCCGCGAGCGTTCTTTGCTTGAGTTCAAAAAGCAACTCTCGACTAATCAACAAAAAGATATTTGCAAAGAATTTGCAGCGTTTGCTTCGTCGTCAGGCGGACAAGTTGTGGTTGGTGTCGAGGACGATCGGACCATGATCGGTTTGAGCCGAGATGTTTCCAAAGAGATCAGAAGTAAAATTCAAAGCTGGATTCCGAAGAGGGTCAAGCCAGAGATTAAATTTGATATTAGGATAATTGATAAAGATAACCGCTTTTTCATATTGATCTCAATAGAGTCTGGAGATCAGCCAATCTATTATTATGATAACAAACCGTATATTCGGAATGGAGAATCTTCCGACATTGCTACGCCCGAACAAGTCAAAGATCGAATATTAGGATGGGAAGTTCGCCACAAAATTGAAGAGATACTAGGAGATCTTGAAAAAAATCATCCAAGTCGGAACACCGCAGCTTATTTGTCGGGCCAAAGCGAACTCGCAACGATGAGTTATCAAGATTTCGTTGAACGGTTATTAGAAGATTTTCCCGGGCTTGCTGATTTCAGCGTCATAAAATAGCCCCAACCGCTTTCCCGGCCGCTTCAAACATCCCCAAAATCTGGTCAACCTGTTCGCTCGTATGTTCCGCGCAAAGCGAGCATCGGAGCAATGTCATATTGGCCGGTGTCGCTGGCGGTCTGGCAAGGTTCACATATAGCCCTTCCGCCAGCAGGGCCTGCCACATCATCGCGCCTTTTTCGAGATCGGGCATGATTACCGCGATAATCGCGCTTTGCGCTTCCGGCGTACCGAGCGTGAAGCCGAGATCGCGCAGGCCCTGGTGCAGTTTCTTGCTATTCTCCCACAGATGCGCGCGCTTGTTGCCGCTGTGCATCAGCTTGCGGATCGATGTGCTCGCCGTCGCCATCACGCTGGGCGGCAGGCTGGCGGTGAACACATAGGGGCGGCA